>NZ_NEIU01000008.1:0-280298 GCF_002113595.1 Pseudomonas sp. B3(2017) | reverse complement strand
GCAAACTGGCCCGGATCGTATTCGCCCTGCTCAAAGGGCAAAGCGAATATGAACCAAAAGCAGGCTGAGGGCTTTGCCTCAACCATAGAATCTCCCACAGGGTTTCGGGGTGAATGCACGATCTGTGTTCACCACAACACTGTGGGAGCCAGCCTGCTGGCGATGGCATCAATGAGGCCACCACATGGCAGGCCCGCTCAGTCGAGGATCAGGTGCGGCAGGAACCGGCTCGAATCCTTGGTGATCAGGCTGTTGTCTTCCCGTACGCCGATCCCCGCCGGCTGGTCGCCGATCACCCAGGAGCCGATCAGCGTGTAGCTGTCGCCGAACTTCGGTAAAGGCGCGAGTTCCTGCAGGATGAACGGCGCATCGGTGTAGGGCCCGTCCTCTTTGACGGTCAGGCCTTCAGCGGTCTGCAGTTCGATGTTGGCGCCTTCCCGGGAGAAGTACGGCTTGCGCACCCAGCCCTTGGGCACCGCAGCGGCCGGGTTCGGATCGAGGTGGGCGGCCAGCAGGTTGGGATGGCCGTTGTGCATTTCCCACAGCAACGGCAAGACGCCCTTGTTGGAGAGGATGGCCTTCCACGCCGGCTCGAAGAACTGTGTGTCGCACTGGGCGATCGCCGCGCCGAACGGTTCGTGGAAGATGAATTCCCAGGCGTGCAGCTTGAACAGGTGGGGGATCCAGCGATCCTCCAGGTCGACAAAGCGGCCGTCGGCGCTCAGGCCGATGTCTTCGATGTCGATGTGGCGCGATTCGATGCCGGCCTTTTCCGCGATCAGGCGCAGGTAATCCGTGGTGCCCTTGTCCTCGACCGAACCTTTCATCGAGGCGAAATAGAATGGCCGTTTCAGCCGCAGATGGGCGAAGGCCTCGTGCAGCCGGGTGTCGATGCTGTTGAACTGGTCGGCGCGCGCCGGCAGCGTCCCGCGCGCGATGCCCTGTTCCAGCCAGCCCCACTGGAACGCCGCCGCCTCGTACAGGCTGGTGGGGGTGTCGTAGTTGAGTTCCAGCAGTTTCGCCGGGCCGTTGCCGCTGTAGGAGAAGTCCATGCGCCCGTACAGATGCGGATGACCTTCCAGCCAGGACGTTCGGATCATGTCGTAGTACGGTGCGGGAATGCTCAGGCGATCCAGCAGTTCTTCGCTGTGCACCACCCGATCCACCAGATCCATGCACATCTCGTGCAGTTCGGCGGTCGGGTCCTCAAGGTCGTTTTCGATCTGCGCCAGGGTGAAGCGGTAGTAGGCGCTTTCGTCCCAGTAAGGCTCATCGTCGATGGTGTGGAACAGAAAGCCGAGGCTTTCGGCCGTCTGTTTCCAGTCGGGGCGCTCGGCGCACAGGATCTTTTCCATGGTCAGCTGCTCGAGCGACCCCATCCGCCCCACCCGCTGCGGGCGCTGGACTGACTGCCGAAGCCGCCGCGGGAGGTGGCCGAGGCCACGTTGACCGGTTTGCGGTAGTCGCTGTCGTAGTCCTGCCGGCTTCTGGCCGGCGCCGATTCGATCCGCCGGTTCAGCGTCGAGGTGTCATAGGTCTGGCGCGTGTTGCGTTCGCGGTAGACCGGCGGCGGGCTGTAGGTCGAACGGCTGTTGCTCAACGCATTGCCGATCAGCAGGCCGGTGAGGAAACCGTTGCCCGAGCCGCCGGACGAGTGGGTGACATGGGTCGTTTGGGCGGCCTGGGCTTCGCCGGCCGGCATCGGCGCATCGGCGATCGCATCCAGATCCTGCACCGCTTCGCCGTTGCGCGGCACCTTGAAGCCGCCGAGCTTGGGCACGAACCGGCCGGCGGAATTCTTCTGACACCAGTCGGCGGCAAAGTCCGCGTCGCAGGCGGCCTTGTCGTCGTAGGCCGGGGCGATGCGCCGGTGTTCGGCCAGGGCCGCGACGTACGCGTCCGAGCAGATGTCCGCCGCCACGTCGGCATCCACGCACTGTTCCACGCTCTGGAAGCTGCGCGGTTGCTCCACCGCACCTGCCTGGCCGGAGATGGCCAGCGCCACCGAGGCGGCCAGGGACATCTGGACGTACTTGCTTCGTTTCATCACAGGCTCCCTGCCGGTCAGTTGGACGGTGTCATGCACGCAGCGTTGAGCATGCCCACGCTGATCGCCACGGCGGCGACATAGATGCCGGAGGCGATTTCGCCGTTGGCGATGCGCTGGGACGTGCCCTTGAGCACCAGGCCGGTGGCCAGGAACGCCAGCAGTTGAACGGCAGCGGCGATCACCGCCCAGAGGACGAAATCCAGGAGGTTGATCGAGTAGGCGATGACGTTGCTGGCCGGGATGGCGAAACCGATGATCGCGCCGGACAGGGCGATGGCCGCCGCGCTGTTGCCGGCGCGGATCAGCTCGAATTCCTTGTGCGGGGTGATGCGGGTGTAGACGAACTGAAACAGCATGAACAGCAGCACGGCGCCGATCAGGTAGACGACGAAACCGACCAGTGCGGTCTTGTTCAGGGAAACGGACAGCGCTTCCAGCATGGCAAACTTCCTTTTAAACGGTGCTCAGGTCGGTGGTGTACAGCGAGATGCCCAGCGAGGTGCTCAGGCTGACGGTGCCTTCTTCGTCCTGTTCGACGGAGAACAGCAGCAGTTCGCGACGCTCGGTCAGGCCGGTTTCCCGGGCGTAGAGCATCGAGTGGTGTTCGATGGTGTAGGTCTCGTCCGGGTTGGCGACGTGTTCGGTCAGCGGCACCAGTTCGGTCTGGCCGCGTTCGGTGCCCCACTCACGGCTGAACGACACGCCGTCGAGGGAGTAGGTCGGCAGGCCGACGGGGCTCTGGGCGCCGGCCAGGCGCTGCAGTTCCGCGTCGCTGTTGACGGTCACGTAGTCGACGTAGTTGAACAGCGTCACCGATTCGATCTGGTCGTCGCCGGTCACGTGGACCTGCAGCCAGAAATCTTCGTTGTCCAGGTAGTAGCGGTGCAGCTTGTTCGACTGGCCGAGGTCGATCCAGCCGGCGCTCCAGATCGCCTGGGCGTCGGGCACCCGCACCGACGAGCTGCCGTCGAGCAGAAGCCCCAGGGTCGAGTCGAAACGGATTGCCTTGCCCTGCGCCAAGCCGAGCGGGCCGTCTGACGGTCCGGACGCTTGCGGTGCCGTCTGCCAGTTGCTGGTGCCCAGCAAGTCTTTGAACCATCCCATGGGTACTGTCCTTGAGGCGGGTGGAGGTGATCGTCAGCGAAAAACGCGGCTAGTGTACCGGGCTGCGGGCTGAACGAGCAGAGGGATTTGCCGATGGGGGACTGATTGAGGCGGTGGTTCCGCCGGCGCCATCGCCAGCAGGCGGGCTCCCGCCGGTTCCGGATCTTGCGCAACGCTGTGGGAGCGAGCCCGCTCCCACAGGTGGTGCAGGCGGTTTACTGGGCCGACTTCTGCTTCAGGCGCTCAAGGATCGCGTTGGCGCTGCCTTCGTTCGGCGTGATGCCGGCTTCGCGCAGCTTGCGGTCCAGGTCGTTGCCGGTCGAGGCATCGGCCAGTTCGTCCGCCGCGCTGAGCTCGGCGGCGCGCTGTTGCTGCTTGGCCTGCAGACGGTTCAGCGTACCGACGGCGGTCTCCAGCTTGCCGTTGGCGCCGCCGCTGGCGATGGACGCGCTGACCTGGGCCTTCTGCACGCTTTCGCGGGCCTTGGCCATGTCCACTTGCTGGCGCAGGCTCTTGATCCGCGCCTCGGCCTTGTTGATGTCCTTGCGCATGTTCTCGGCGTAGGTGCCGAACTCGTCGCTTTGCTTCTTCTCGGCGTCGAGGTCGTTGGTCAGGGTCGAGATCGCTTCGGCCACTTCCAGCGCCAGGTCTTCGCGGCCGGCGTTCAGGGCCGACACGGCCTTGGCTTCCAGGTCCTTGATCTTGGCGTCGTACTCGCTCACGCGGTCGGCGGACAGCTTGTGCTTGGCCATGATGGTGACCAGCTCGCGGCGGGCGTTGGACAGGGCGCTGTCGGCATCGCGGATTTCCTGGTCGAGGATGCGCAGGGCCTGCTGGTCGACGATCGCTTCGCCGACTTCGTTGGCGCCGCCGCGCAGTGCGGTGAACAACTTGCTCCAGATGGACTGAGTCATTGGATTTTCCCTGTTGGTTACTTGAAGAAGTGCGCGAAGGCTTCGCTGGCGCGCTGCACGTTGTCGACCAGGGTCTTCACCTCGGTGACCACGTTGGTCAGGCTCGACTCGGCGCTGAGGGCGCCGAACATGTTGTAGACGGTCTGGCCGTTGGGCATGGACTCGATGCCGATGGACGACAGCGGGAACATTTCCCGGCTGCGCAGCACGGCGTCGTTGAAGGCGCGCACGTCGGTGATCGAGTCGATGTCCACCAGCACGGTGTCGACGATGATCTGCGCACCGGCGATGGCGATGTGAATCGGCAGGCCGCCGAAGTCGTTCATCTCCAGCTTGAGGCTGGGTTCGGAGCTCTGGATCAGAGACAGCGTGATCTCCTGCGAAGCGACCTCGTCCAGCGCCTTGAAGGCGGTGTAGAGGCTATCGATGTTCCAGTTGTTGCCTGCGCTCATGTAATTCTCCGACATGAATGAGCCAGCCAGAATCGGTTGGCGTAGCTGTTGCTCCATTTGCTTGAGCACGCCCCGGTTCTCCGGAAGCACCCAAGCTTCGTGTTTCACATAACCGGCGGCCGCCAGGCCCGCGCGCATCTGCTTCATGTAGAAGCTCGACGGTTTCTTCGCGGACGGTGTCGAGCGCACTCCCTTCGGGCTTTTCGGTTCCGCATCGGGGGAGCGGCTTTTCATGGCGATGACTCCGTTATGAACATCTCACGCGTGAGCCACACTACAGCCAATCCAAAGTGCCATCAATGGCTCACGCGTGAGATTTTTTCCGCTGCACGAAAGAAGGCCCGCAACAGGGCGGGCCAAGGTTTTTCCGGTTGTTTCAAACAGTGGTCAGCGGTTGGCCGACAGGAACTCGGCGGTGGACACCACGCTGGCGTAGGCAAAGGCCAGCGACGCCATGAAGGCGGCATGGACGTGGTCGGCCGGCACGGTGAGGCCGTTGAACTCCAGGTCGCGGGTGGCGCAGGCGTCGTGGATCACCGTGACACCGTAGCCAAAGTCCGCGGCGGCCCGGGTGATGCCGTCGATGCACATGTGGCTCATGCTGCCGACCACCACCAGTTCCTTGATGCCTTGCCCGTCGAGCAGCGCTTGCAGTTCGGTGTCGCGGAAAGCATTGACGAAATGCTTGAGCACCACCGGCTCGCCGGCGCGGTTGAGCACTTTGGGGTGCAGCTTGGCGCCGTCGGAGCCGGGGGTGAAGAACGGCGCGTCGGCGGAGGTGAATTCGTGGCGGATGTGGATCACCGCGTCGCCCGTCTCGCGGAACGTAGCGAGCAATTGCGCGGCGTTGTCGGCGGCGGCGTCGGCGCCGGTCAGCGTCCATTTGCCTTGGGGGAAGTAGTCGTTCTGGATATCGACTAGGATGAGCGCTTGCTTGGCCATGGGTGTGTCCTCGAAGGTTGGCGTGTCTGTGGGTTCAGTATTGGCGACGGGGCGCGTACCGAGGATTGGCCGCCCCGACATTACACAGGGGAAAACTGACAATGGGCGCAGATAGGGCCGTCGTCGAGCTCGGGGTGCTGATCTACCCCGGCGCGCAGATGGCGGCGGTGCATGGCCTGACCGACCTGTTCGCGGTGGCCGACGCCATCGCCGCCGAATATCAGACCGTGCAGCGCCCGCTGCTGCGGGTCAGCCATTGGCGGGCGGCAGACGAACATGCGCCGGCGCGGGTCTACGACAGCCGCCCCGGCCCGGATGCCGGGCTGGTGGCGGTGACGATTCCTCCCTCCATCGGCGGCTTCGATGCGGCGACGGTGCCGGGCGGGCTGATGCCGTGGATGCGGCAGCAACACGCCGCTGGCGCGACGCTTGGCGGTGTCTGCGTAGGCTCCTGGCTGCTGGCCGAAAGCGGCCTGCTGGACGGCCGCCGCGCCACCGCCCACTGGACGGCAGCCAAGGCGTTCGCCGAACGTTATCCAGCCATCGAGCTCAAGGCCGACACGCCGATCGTCGATGACGGCGACCTGATCACCACCGCCGGGCTGATGGCCTGGTCGGAACTGGGGCTGCGGCTGGTCGACCGGTTGCTGGGGCCGAGCGTCGCCAGCGCCACCGCACGGTTCCTGGTGGTGGAACACAGCGACAGCGCCAGCGAATGCGGCAGCAACTTCGCGCCGATCCTCAACCATGGCGACGCGGCGATCCTCAAGGTGCAGCACTGGCTGCAAGGCACCGGTGCGACCGATGTGTCGCTCGCGGCCATGGCCGAACGCGCCGCCCTGGAGGAACGCACCTTCCTGCGCCGTTTCCGCGCGGCCACCGGCCTGAAACCCACCGAGTACTGCCAGCACCTGCGGGTGGGCAAGGCCCGGGAGCTGCTCGAATTCACCAACGGCACCATCGACCATATCGCGTGGACGGTGGGGTATCAGGACCCCGGCGCGTTCCGGGGCACGTTCAAGAAGATCACCGGACTGGCGCCGAGCGATTACCGGAAGAGATTTGGTAGCATGCCGCCATCACCGGGCCGTGCTTGACGGCCATCGGCCCCGACTCAGGCGATACCGACAAGGATGTTCATGAACGATTCTCCCGACAGCAACCCACGAGGTTCCGCCGGCGGCGCCGCCAGCACCGGCGGGGCGGTCTATGCCGGCTCGGTCGGAGCATGGTGCGCCGTCGAGATGCTGCTGGGCCATGCGGCGTCGTTGCCCTGGAAACTGAGCGACCGGCACAGCATTGTCTCGATCGCCTGTGAGAGCTCCACGCAGGTTGACGACCTGGTGCTGCGGCTGCTGCCCGAAGGCTCGGTCTACATTCAGGTCAAGCACGGCCTGGTGATGGGGCCTGAGTTCAAAAAGGCGATGGACCAGATGGTCCGGCAGTTCTGGAGCGACGGTTTCTCCCGCACCGAAGATCGGCTGGTCATCGCGACGGACTCCTCCGCGTCGGGCACGGTACGGGTGGCCGTGCAGCAAGTGCTGAACACGTGCCGCGATCTGGCCGGCGACGCAAAGCTTGAAGGGTGCGTGACCAGCGAGGCGACGGGGGCGGCGTTCAAGCGGTTGAGAACCTGTTTCGTCGACGAGTCGAAAAGACTGAAAAAGACGGATGCGGACATCGAGGAGGGCTTTCGCGGGTTTCTGGGCTGCACCCACCTGTCGGTCTTCGACACGCTCCTGGATCTGGAGCAGCATCACGCGATAGAGAAACTGCGTCAGGTCGTCGATCCGCAGCAGGCTTCGCAAACGTGGATCCTGTTGAATGTCACCTGCCTCGACATGGCAAAAAACCGCAAGTCCGTGGATCGTCCCGGACTCTGGAACATCCTGCGGCGCGAGCGCATCGATGTGTCCCATCACCGGTTGTCGTTGGCCGGGATGCAGGTTCGGCTCGAAGACATACTCCGGGGCATGACCGAGCAGCGGATCGACCAATTGCTGGGGCTGGGGAAATTCATACCCCATCTTTATGTGCCGCGCGTGGATCTGGATCGGCACCTGGAACAGTTCTGCGAGGCGCCCAGCTCCTTGATGGTGATCGTGGGCGGCTCGGGTCAGGGGAAAACTTCCTGGTGCGCGCAACGCGGCCGAACCGTGACGAAACGGCCGACCCTGCTGATCGGGGCGGAAAGCCTGGCGGTCGGCGATGCGAGCCTGAATGACAGTCTGAGCCGGCTCATCGTCGGGTATGTCCAAGAGCACGGCGGTTATCCGCTGCAAGCGCCCGAGCTGGCGCAGTGGCTCAAGCACACGCCGCTGCTGGTGATCATCGATGGCCTGGACCGGGCGTCTTCGTTCAGCGGGCATCTGAGCCAATGGATGGACGCCAGCCTGGCGCAACTGACCCAATCGCAACTGCAACTGGTGCTGACCGGGCGTCAGGAAACGATGGATCGCCTGAAGGCCCCGCTGGAGCTTTCTTCGTTGGTCTATCGACCGCAGAAGGGGGGCTGGCAAATCCGGCTCCAGGAATTCTCCAAGGAGGAGGCTTTCGCCGCCGCCGTTCTGTTGGGGGATGTCGGACTCGCGCGCTACCGGCATCCGAGCATGATGTCGTTCTGTGCGCAGATCCGCGCGCGCAGTGACGTTGAGCTTGAGCAGACGCAGATCTTCGATCGTTTCATCGAACATCGCATGAGTCAGGTGATCAATGAACACACGATCCTGGAGGAACAGTTGAGCCTGTTTGTCGAGCGCCTTTCGCGGGCCTTGGCGAATTCGGAGCAAGGGGTGCTGGCCAAGCAAGAAGTGTTTGGCATGCCCGGCTTCGACCCCTCAGCCTATGAGGCCCTCAAGCGGGCCAACTTCATTGTCCAGAACCAAGGTGTGTTCCGCATCGAGCCGGACGAGATCTCGGAGCGCCTTCAGGGGCACCATGTGGATGTGCCGCAAACCATCGCCGGGCTGGATCGGGTCAAGGCGTTCCCCCTGAAGGTGGGCGCCTTGCGCTTTGCCCTGGCTGACCTGGCCCGGCGCGATGCGGGTCGGGCCATCGAACAACTTGAGCACCTGGTCGAGTACGCCGGGCATGAGCGCTTCGGCATCGCCCGCAGCCTGGTCTGTTCGACATTTGAGGCGTTGTCCGATTGGCGCTCGCTGGAGCCTTTGGCGACGAAGCTGGGTGAGGGCTACACAGGCAACAGCATCCTGATGCTGCTTGAGTCCGACAACGCATTGCTTGACTTGATGGCATCAGGGCGATGGAGCGCCGAACAACGGGTTCGTCTGCTCTGGACGCTGGCGAAGACAGAGACGGGAAGTGAGTGGCGCCAGAGGCATTGGAGACGGATTGACCGGGAGCCGAACTTCCGTGTGACGCCCTGGCGCGAGCGGATGCTGGCCGCCGTGCGGGAACCGCAGTCCGATGCCTGGCGTTTTCTGATTGAGCGCTTCGACTCGGAGGCGGCCTTCGGGGATTACGACGAGGCCAACCTCGGGCACCTCGCCCGGGGGCTGTTCTTTCTCGGCGCCGAGACCTGCATCTGGGCAGCGCTCCAGGCTTTGACGCAGTCAGAGGGCAAGGAAAGCGCGGACATGATGGAAATGCTCGCCAGAGAATACGCCGGGCAAGTGCTCGGCCTGATGGCGCAAGTGCAGGCTTCGGCCCTGTTTGGGGTGAGGCACAAGCAGGCGCTGGCCCGGGGCCTGTCCGCACTGCCGGTCCCCCCGGAAATCGCGCAGGCCGCATCGGGGTTGATGGAGGCAACGGACGATCCCGAGCTGCGCACCACCTGTCTGCGCATGCTGGCGCGAGGAGGCGATGCGGCGTCGGTGTGGAAACTGATCAACGCACCGGGTTTGGCTGATGTCGATGTGGCCGTGTGCCTGAGTTATTCGGGCACGCAGTTCCAGGCATTCGCCGAGCGTGTGTTCGAGCGGGTGCTGCAGCGCGAAGCCGAAGTGCAGGCCTTGAGCGGATTTCATTACGGGCTGGGCAAGCCTGAACAGATCGGTGCCCGTTTCGCCGTGCTGGCGCCGCTTTTCACGCAAGTGCTTGTGCGGTTGCCCGAAACCGCGAATCCGGTGGCGCGGATCCTTGAGAGCTTCATTCGCGAAGCGATCGATCACGACGCGACATGGCCCGGCGTGTTTGAGCTCGCTGAGCGAGTCCTGCTCTCGGAAGACGTGAATGCGCGGCGAAAAATCCTTTACGCCTGCACCGGGGAAGACTCGGATACGCCGGGCATCGAGGGGCAGCGGTTGCGTACCCGAATAATCGACACGCTGGTCGAGCGGGAGACGGATCCCAAGAACCTCGAACTGTTGCAGGTGAAACTGCTGTCCGATCAGATCGGTCACCCCGATGTGCCGCGGTGGCTCTCTCGGATGATGAGCAAAGATGCCGGCGTGCCCACTGAGGATACGGTCATGCAGGCTGGATGGAATGCGGATGCTCAGCGAATCGAACACGTCGTGAATGCGGCGCGGTCTCTTCTGTGGAACGAATAGGCTGTGTGACCCTTCGTGCAGAATGCCGTGCACTTTCGGCGAGTCGTGCAAAATGCGACAGGCGCAGCGCCATCAGCCCGTGGGCGGGCGCCTGAATCCGTTGGTTTTTTTCGGGGGCGGCACCTGGCCTGATCCCTGCACCGCTTCCGACTGAATCCATCGAACCGCCGGAAGGGGAGCCCATGACCCCGACAGCCCGCAGGAAACTGGTGGTCGCCCACTCGGTGCGGCCCGACGCGCCGCAGCATGAGGTGCAGACCAACGCTGCGCTGGCCCGTTGGCTGGCGCAGATACTCGGGCTGAAGTTCGGCGGCGCCTTCGATCCGGCCAGGCACCGTGGCCGCGACCTTTACCTGCTGCCGACCCAGACTGTCGTCGGCCCTGACGCCGCCCGGAGCCTGGGCATCCACGGCCCGGACGACTTGTGGGGCGGCTACGTCGAGCACGATTTCATCTGCACCAAAGCCATCAGCCACGGACTGCGCAGCCATCAGGCCCATGCGCCGGCAGGGTGGTCGCCGCTGTTTTCCGAGCGGGTACGCACGGTCGTGCTCGACGGCCTGAGCGTGTTCGCCCTCGACGATGCGCGGCCCGCCGCCGAGCACCTGCTGTACGGCGGGCCGATCCGCCTCAAGCCGATCCACGCCTGCGCCGGACGGGGACAGGAGGTGATCGCCAGCCTCGACGCCCTCGACGAAGTCCTCGCCCGGCCGGACGCCGCAACGCTGTTCGGTGACGGCGTGGTGCTGGAGCAGGACTTGAGCGAGGTGGTCACCCACAGCGTCGGCCAGTCGTTCATCGGCGACACGGTGCTCAGTTACTGCGGCGATCAATACTTGACCGAAGACGCCGCAGGCGAAGCCGTCTACGGCGGCTCGAACCTGCTGGCGGTGCGCGGCGGCTACGAAGCCCTGCTGGCGCTGGATCTGGCAGATGACGTGCGGCTGGCCGTCGGCCAGGCCCAGGTGTTCGACCGCGCCGCCGATGAGGCGTACCCGCGCTTCTACGCCTCGCGTCGCAACTACGACATCGCCCAAGGCCTGGACAGCGCCGGCAAGCCGCGCAGCGGCGTGCTGGAGCAATCCTGGCGCATGGGCGGCGCGAGCAGCGCTGAAGTCGCGGCGCTGCAGTGTTTCATCAACGATCCGCAGATGCCGGCGGTGTATGTCTCATCCGTGGAAACCTACACCGACCAGGCCCTGCCGGCGGACGCCATCGAGGTCTACCGGGGGCCGGCGGAGCACAGCGGTTTCCTCCTCAAATACGTGACGGTCAACGCCTATGACGGCCAGAAGCGAAAGCATTCAAATCGACATTGACGACGAACAGATGAGCGGGACGTTCCTCAGTCCCAAATCCAAGGTGCCCGGCGTGCTGTTCGTGCACGGTTGGGGCGGCAGCCAGGAGCGTGACCTGGAACGGGCCAAGGGCATCGCGGGGCTGGGCTGCGTGTGCCTGACCTTCGACCTGCGCGGCCACACCGGCGGCACCGGCATCCCCTTGAGCCGGGTCACCCGCGAAGACAACCTGCGCGACTTGATCGCGGCCTACGACCGACTGCTGGCCCACCCGGCGCTCGACACCTCGGCCATCGCCGTGGTCGGCACCAGCTACGGCGGTTACCTGGCGGCGATCCTCACCTCGCTGCGCCCGGTGCGCTGGCTGGCGCTGCGGGTGCCGGCGCTGTACCGCGACGAGCAGTGGCACCTGCCCAAGCGTGACTTGGACAAGGCCGACCTGCGCGATTACCGCGCCACGTTGGTGCCGGCCGGCAGCAACCGGGCGCTGCACGCCTGTTCGCAGTTCACCGGGGATGTGCTGCTGGTGCAGTCGGAGACCGACGACTACGTGCCCCACGCCACGATCATGAGTTACCGCGCCGCGTGCCAGCAGACCCATTCGCTGACCCACCGCATCATCGACGGCGCCGACCACGGGCTGAGCGATCCGGTGTCGCAGCAGGCCTACACCTCGATCCTGGTCGACTGGATCACCGAGATGGTGGTGGGTGAGCGGCTGAGCATCATCCAGTCCCGCTGAATCAGGCGTAATGCCTGCTGGCGCCATCGCCGGCAGGCTGGCTTCCTCGGAACGATGACGCCGTCCCTCAGGAGGCCTTTCTCTCGATCCGCAGCGCCTTGGCCTTGGCCTCCACCACCAGGTACATCACCACCGTGATCAGCAGCGGCAGCAGGAAATAGATCGCCCGGTACGCCAGCAGCCCCGCCACCAGGCTGCCCCGCGACGCCTCGTGCTGGAGCAGGGCGACGAACACCGCCTCCAGCACGCCAAGCCCCGCCGGAATGTGGGTGACGACCCCGGCGATCGCGCTGATCAGCAGCACCCCCAGCACCAGCGGATAGTCGAGCTTGCCCGGCAGCAGGGTGAAGATCACCGCAGCCATCAGCGACCAGTTGAGGGCGCCCAGCAGCAGTTGCAGCACCGCCATGCGCAGCGACGGCAAGTTGATTTCCACGCCCCGCACCGACCATTCCCGGCGCCGGGAGAACCGGCACGCCGCCAGGTAGCCGGTGCTGGCCAGCAACAGCAGGGCGCCCACCCCTTGCAGCGCATCGCTGCTCAGTTTCCAGCCCGGCGGCATGCTCACCAGACCGCTGCTGAACACGACGCCGGCGATGGTCATGTAGCCGAACCAGTTGGTGGCCAGGCTCAGGCCGAGGATCTTGGCGATGTTGCCCTTGCTGACGCCCAGCCGCGAGTACAGCCGGTAGCGCATGGCGATGCCGCCGACCCAGGCGCTGAGGTTGAGGTTGAAGGCGTAGCTGATCAGGCCCACCGGCAGGATCTGTTTCCAGGTCAGGTCCTGGCGGATGTAGGTGCGGCCGATCAGGTCGAAACTGGCGTACACCAGAAAGCTCAGCAGCGTCAGGCTGGAGGCGATGAGCAGCGTGCGGGCCTTGAAGTCGGCCAGGGTCTGCAGCACCTCGGCCCATTCGATGCGGCTGGCGAACATCGTCAGCAGCACGATCAGCGCCAGGAAGAACAGCAGCGTCAGCGGGCGCTTCCAGCGGTGCCAGCGGGAGCGGGCCGGCGCTGCCGGATGCGCCGCTTCGGCAGTCGGGCGGCTCATCGGATTTCGCTGCCGGGTGTGTGGGTGAACGGCGCCAACCTGGGCTTGTGCGCCGGCAGCCAACCGGCCATGGCCGGGAAGTGGCGCAGGAAGTGGAACACCAGCAAGCCCACGGTCATGCGCCAGAGCCGCCCGCGCGGCACGCTGGCGGGATCGACCGCCCGGCAGTGGTCGCGGCTGAGCTGTTCCAGGTGCTCGTGCAGTTCGCGGTTGAACGTGCGGTCGCGGATCAGCACGTTGGCCTCCAGGTTCAGCGACAGGCTCAACGGGTCGAGGTTGCTCGATCCGACGGTGCTCCAGTCCTCGTCCGCCAGTGCGACCTTGCCGTGCAACGGGCGCTCGCAGTACTCGTGGATCTGCACCCCGGCCCGCAGCAGGTAGTCGTAGGTCAAGCGTGCGGCGAGTTTGGCCACTTGCATGTCCGGCTGGCCCTGGAGGATCAGCCGCACCTCGACGCCGCGCCGGGCTGCATTGCGGATCTCGCGCAGCAGCCGGTAGCCGGGGAAGAAGTACGCGTTGGCGATCACCACCCGGCGCCGGGCGCTGCGCAGCACCTGCAAGTACACGTCTTCGATGTCGCGGGGGTGCCGGTCGTTGTCGCGGAACACCAGGCGCACCTGGCCGTCGTGCCCGTCCAGGGCCAGTTGCGCCCGGCGGTCGCGGCGGCGCAGCCACCAGAACCGCGCCCGGCCCGGGCGGCCGCTCTGCAGCAGGGCGAAGTGGTGGATGTCGGCCACCGCCGGCCCTTGGATCTGCACCGAATAGTCCTGCTTGGCTTCGGGGCCGAAGTCCGCCAGGTGGTCGCCGGAGAAGTTGATCCCGCCCATGAACGCGATTTGGCCGTCGACCACCACGATCTTGCGGTGCAGGCGCCGGAACCAGTTGGTGCGGATGCCCAGGCGCTTGGGCGCCGGGTCGAAGATCTGCAGGTGCACGCCGGCCTCGCTGAGCGCCGCGAGGTAGCCGGCGCTCAACTCGCCGCAGCCGAACCCGTCGAAATTGACGGTGGTGCGCACACCGCGCCGGGCGGCGTCGATGAGGATCTGCTGCAGTTCGAGGCCGACCTTGTCCTCGAACACGATGAACGTCTCCAGCAGGATTTCGCTCTGAGCCCCGCGCAACGCGGCGAACACCCGGGGGAAGTAGGCTTCGCCGTTCACCAGCAGTTCGACCCGATTGTTGCCTTGCCAGCCGTAGTCGACCTCGACGGCGCCGGGCTCGCGCACCGGGGCGGCGGGCAGGGACGCAAGTGTGGATTTCTCCAGCGGTGCGCTGCTCATGCTTCGATCTCCACGGACAGCGGCACATGGTCGGACAGGTGTGACCAGGGCCGGTTGGCCAGCACTTGTGGGCGGCTGGCCTTCAGGTTGCGCACGTAGATGCGGTCCAGGCGCAGCGCCGGCAGGCGGGCGGGAAAACTGCGTGCGGGTTTGCCGTGGCGCTCGGCGAACACCTCGCGCAGGCCACAGGGCCCGAGCAGCGCATCGGCCTGCTGGCGCCAGTCGTTGAAGTCGCCGGCGACGATCAACGGCGCGTCGTCGGGCAGTCCGGCCAGGTATTCGGCGAGCCGCATCAACTGGCGGGTGCGGTGGCTTTCGCGCAGGCCCAGGTGCACGCAGAACGCATGCAGTTCACGGTCGTCCCCCGGCAGGCGCAGCACGCAATGCAGCAGCCCGCGGTTCTCGTGGCCGCTGATCGACACGTCGAGGTTGTCATGGCGCACGATCTGGAATTTCGACAGCAGCGCATTGCCGTGGTCGCCCTCCGGGTACACCGCGTTGCGCCCGTAGGCGAACTGCGGCCACAGGCTGTCGGCGAGGAACTCGTACTGCGGCATGGTCGGCCAGTCGGCGAAGCGCTTGGGGTGGTGTTCATGGGTGCCGTGGACTTCCTGCAGAAACACCACGTCGGCGGACACGCTGCGCACCGCTTCGCGCAGCTCCGGCAGGATGAAGCGCCGGTTCAGCGCGGTGAAACCCTTGTGGGTGTTGACGGTGAGCACCGTGAACCGGCACGTGGTGACGGACACCGTGGCCTGCTCGTCGGTGACGCCGATCGGCTCAGGGATGCTCATGGCCGCACCCCGCGATGCCTTGGGTATTCGATTGGATTCGCCGCCATGCCGTCCTCCCGTCCGAAGGCCGTTTGCAGGCCCTGTCTGTGGAGGACTGGCGTCATGACGGGAAAGTTTCGGCGGGGCTACGGGCGGTAGGACGCCCCTGGGGGGCCTTCGCTGGCAACATCGCCAGCAGGCTGGCTCCCACAGGTTCAGCTGCCCCCCGCAATTCCTGTGGGAGCGGCGGTGCGACGACTCGACTTGCCCGCGATGACGGCGGCTGGTCGGGCCTCAATGCCTCAGACCGCTCGTCATCGCCGGCAAACAGCAGCCGGGAGAACTCAGTGCCCGATGACCACGCGGCCCGCCGTCGGCTCGGCCTGCACCGGCCCCAGGCGATCCAGCCGACCGCTCCACGCCGTCAGCGCCAGGGCCGCCAGCACCACCAGGCCGCCGATCCATGCGGTGTGGATCAGGCCCAGGTGTTCGACGATCAGCCCGCCGCCCCACGCCCCGCCGGCGATCCCCAGGTTGAACGCGGCGATGTTCAGCCCCGACGCCACGTCCACCGCCCGTGGCGTGTGATGCTCGGCCTGGCGCACCACGTACACCTGCAGGCCCGGCACGTTGCCGAACGCGACGGCGCCCCACACCAGCACGGTGGCCAGGGCCAGCCATGGGTTGGCGGCGGTGAAGGTCAGGGCGAACAGCACGGCGGCGAGCAGGGCGAAGATGATCTTCAGGGCGCCGATGGGCCCGCGCCGGTCCGCCAGACGGCCGCCCCAGAGGTTGCCCGCCGCGACGGACACGCCGTACACCAGCAGCACCAGGCTGACCGCCCCGGCGCTGAAGCCGGAGATGTCCTGAAGGATCGGCGCCAGAAAGGTGAAGGCGATGAACGAGCCGCCGTAGCCGATGGCGGTCATGGCGTACACCAGCAGCAGGCGCGGCTGCTTGAGCACCTGCAACTGCTGCACCAGCGACGCCGGTTGGCTGTGGGCGATGGACTTGGGCACGTACAGCAGGCTGCCGATGAACGCGACCACGCCCAGCGCCGACACGGCGAGGAAGGTTTCGCGCCAACCGAAATGCTGGCCGATGAACGTGCCCAGCGGCACTCCGGTGACCAGCGCCACGGTCAGGCCGGTGAACATCACCGCGATCGCGCTGGCGGCCTTTTCCTTGGGCACCAGGCTGGTGGCGATGGTCGAGCCGATGGAGAAGAACACCCCGTGGGCCAGGCCGGTGACAATCCGCGCCAGCACCAGCGACTCATAGGTCGGCGCCAGCCAGGCCAGCAGGTTGCCGAGGGTGAACAGCACCATCAACGACAGCAGCAACAGCTTGCGCGGGACTTTGCCGGTGAGGGCGGTGAGCACCGGGGCGCCGACGGCGACCCCGAGCGCGTACAGGCTGACCAGCAGCCCGGCGGACGGCAGGCTGACGCCCAGGTCGGCGCCGATGGTGGGAAGCAGGCCGACGATGACGAACTCGGTCGTCCCGATGGCGAATGCGCTGAGCGTCAGCGCGAGCAAGGCAATGGGCATGACTGCACTCCGGTAGGGAATTGAATGGAGCGCAGTGTCGGGGTTGGGGCCTTGCGGAAAAATACAGGGGCGGGCATTTGATATTTGCCGGCGAAGCAAAGATCCCGGCGAACCCCGTGACCGGGCGTTTCTAGCGGTGCTGGATCAGTTTGTTGCGCAGCGCCGTCATGTCGTCCGGCACCAACTCCAGCCAGTACTGCTGTTTGCCGGCGATCTCGGCGGCGGCTGGCACGCCGTCTCGGTACACCAGCCGGTTGCCCGCCAGCGCCGGCACTTTCGCGCCCGGCAACAGGGTACCGGCCAGGTTCAGCGGGTCGACCCCGCACACCGCCACCAGGCTGCCGTCGTGGGGCCGGCGGCGGACCTCGCGCAGCAGCGGGATCGCTTCAGGCAGGGCGAACTGCTCGCCCGCCAGGCCGCTGACGAAGCGCCCGCCACGGATTTCGCCCCGGGCCTCCAGGCGATGAAAGGTGTGGAGCAGCTCGCGCCAGCTCGGCAGCCAGTCCGCTTCGCGCTCCAGCAAGCGCCAGAACACCACGCCGTAGCGGCGCAGCAGGGTCATGGCGATGTGTTCCAGGGCTTGGGGTTTATCCACAGGCGCGCCGCGCCGCAGCAGGGCCCAGCGTCCGGCATCGTCCATGCCGCCGGCGAAGGCGCCGCGCCCGCGCCGGTGGCTGCGTTGCGGGCGTTTGCCGGCCGGAGCGGTCAGCGCCCGCAGACCGGCAAAGCTGTCGGCGTTCACCAGGCCCGCGCCCACCAGTTCCTGCAAGGCGATCTCCAGTTCCGAACGCAGCAGGTGCGCTTCGTGGATCAGTTCGTCGAAAAACAGCGCGCCGTGCAGGCTCAAGGCCTCGAACACTTTTTGGGCTTTGGGCGACAGTTCATCGCTCGGCGTCTGCTCGGTCAGCCCGCTCCACAGCCCCACCCGGCTGCGCGGCAGCAGCACCACCGGCGTGCTGCGCAGGGCGCTGGCGCCCGAGGCCGGTCGGGCGTTCAGGCGCATCCACACCTGTTTGCCGCTGCGGCACAGCTCGTCCAGCCAGCCCGGCGAATAGTCCTTGAGCCTGGCCGGCAGCAGGTCGCTGTCCCAGGCCGACGCGGCCGCCGGGTAGCCTTCGAACTGGGCGACGATGGCCGGCAGCACGGCGTTGCCCTGGCCTTGGGTGGCGGCGGACAGGTGCTGCCAGTCGAACAGGAAGCGCATGAAGTCCTGCAGCGTCACCGGTTCGATTTCCCGGCGCAGGCGCTTGACCGTGTAGCGGTGGATCCGCGCCAGCAGGTGCCGCTCGCACCACTCTTCGACGTCCAGCCCCGGGGTGAAACGGCCACGCAGCACATAGCCCTCGTGCTCCAGCCGGGCCAGGGCCTGCCGGATGAGCGAGGCCGGCTGCGCCAGCGGTTCGCTGATGGCCTCCACCGGCAACGGGCCGAAGCCGCCGAGCCGGGCGCGGATCACCTCGACCAGCGCGTCATCGGCCGTCCAGGCTTCGTCGAAGCCGGGCAGCGGCTCCAGCGCCGGATGCCGTTCGGCCTGTGGATAAAGCGCCAGCAGACAAGCGAGGCGTTCCCGCGCCAGCCACAGTTCCTGCTGCGCACCGATCCGCAAACGGCAGGCGCGTCCGCTGTCGGCCAATGCCTCCAGCCATTGCGGCCAGCGTGGATCGGCCTGGGCCTCGCGGTCGCTGACGCAGGCCAGGCTCATCAGCGCTTCGTGCATTTCGTCGAGGTTGCCCGGTGCCGGCCAGGCCTCTTGCGCGACGGCGGCAATCGCCTCGGCGTCCAAGGCGCCGAGGTCGTCGGTGGACTGCGGATCGCTCCAGCGGCGGTTGAGCACCGCCTGGGTGCGGCGCTCCTCCAGCGGTGCGTCATCGAGGAAGGTGTAGGGGCGGGCGCTGAGGATCTCGGCGGCCAGCGGCGAGGGCGCCGGCAGGTCGCGGCTGACCAGGCGCACGTCGCCGCGCTCGATGCGCCGCAGCAGGGCGAGCCAGCCTTCGGTGTCCATCGCTTCGTGCAGGCAGTCGTCGATCGTCTGCTCGACCAGCGGATGGTCCGGGATCTCACGCTCGCCGGCGAGGTTCTCAAGGCAGGCGATCTGGTCGGGAAACACGCTGGCGATCAGGTCTTCGCTTTTCATCCGCTGCAGCTGCGGCGCGACCTTGCGCCCGCCGACGAAGCGCGGCAAGGCCAGCGCCACCCCGGCGTTCCAGCGCCAGCGCACGCCGAACAGCGGCGCGTCCAGCAGCGCCTGGATCAGCACGTGTTTGGCGCTGTCGCTGCGCAGGTAACGCCAGACGTCGTCGAGGGCGAAGCTGTGGCTGGTGGACAGCGACAGCACGATGGCGTCTTCGCTAGCGGCCGCCTGCAGCTCGAAGTTGAAGGTGCGGCAGAAGCGCTTGCGCAGGGCCAGGCCCCAGGCGCGGTTGATGCGGCTGCCGAACGGCGAGTGGATGATCAGTTGGGTGCCGCCGGACTCGTCGAAGAAGCGCTCCATCAGCAGCGTGTCCTGGGACGGCAGGGCGCCGAAGGATTGGCGGGCGCGGGCCAGGTAGTCCACCAGTTGCTCGGCGCTTTCGGGGTTCAGGCCGAGGGTCGCGGTGAGCCAGTCGAGGGCCGGTTGCAGGTCGCCGGGGCAGGCGCCGAGCAGGGCGTCGAGCTGCGCGTGCAGGCGCGCCACCGCCGCCGACAGTTCGGCGCTGCGTCCCGGCGCCTCGCCGAGCCAGAACGGGATGGTCGGCGGCTGGCCCTGGGCGTCCTCGACCCGCAGCTTGCCGGTCTCCACCCGCAGGATGCGGTAGGACGTGTTGCCGAGCTGGAACACGTCGCCGGCGATGCTCTCCACGGCGAAGTCTTCGTTGACGCTGCCGACGTTCAGGCCCTGGGGCTCCAGCAGCACGCTGTAGTCGGCGTTGTCCGGGATGGTGCCGCCGCTGGTCACGGCGGTCAGCCGCGCGCCGCGCCGGCCGCGCAGGGTGCGGCCGACGGCGTCGCGGTGCAGGTAGGCGCTGCGGATGCCCTGGCGGCCGTTGTAGCCTTCGGCGAGCATCGTCAGCAGCGCCTGATAGTGCTTGTCGTCGAGGCCGGCATAGGGTTCGGCCTGGCGCAGCAGCGCCAGCAGCGAGGCTTCGTCCCATTCCCGGCAACTGACTTCGGCGACGATCTGCTGCGCCAGCACGTCCAGCGGCGCTTCGGGGATGTGCAGGCGGTCGAGTTCGCCCCGGCGCACGCAGTCGAGCAGGGCCGCGCATTCGATCAGGTCGTCGCGGGAGGTGGCGAACAGCCGGCCCTTGGGCGTGCCGCCGACCTGGTGCCCGGAACGCCCGACCCTTTGCAGGAACGCGGCGATCGAGCGCGGCGAGGCGATCTGGCACACCAAGTCGACCTCGCCGATGTCGATGCCCAGCTCCAGCGCGGCGGTGGCCACCAGCACGCGCAGCTCGCCGCGCTTGAGCCGCTGTTCGGCCTCCAGCCGCGATTCCTTGGCCAGGCTGCCGTGGTGCGCCGCCACCGCGTCCTTGCCCAGGCGCTCGCTCAAGTGCCGGCTCAGGCGTTCGGCCAGGCGCCGGGTGTTGACGAACACCAGGGTGGTGCGGTGTTCGCGCACCAACGTGGCGAGGCGCTCGTACACCAGTTCCCAGACGTCGTTGGCCATCACCGCAGACAGCGGCACGGGCGGCACCTCGATGCCCAGGTCCCTCGGCCGGGCGTGGCCGATGTCGATGATCTCGCAGGGGCGGCCATGGCCGGCCAGGAACCGCGCCACCGTCTCGATGGGCGTTTGGGTGGCCGACAGGCCGATGCGCAACAGCGGCTCCGGGCACAACGCCTGCAAACGCTCAAGGCTCAGGGCCAGGTGGCTGCCGCGCTTGCTCGCGGCCATGGCGTGGATCTCATCGACGATCACCGTGCGCACGGTGCCGAGCATCTGCCGCCCGGACTCCGAGCCGAGCAGCACGTAAAGCGATTCGGGGGTGGTCACCAGAATGTGCGGCGCGCGCTTGCGCATCGCGGCGCGGTCGTTCTGCGGGGTGTCGCCGGTGCGCACGGCGGTGGTGATCTCCAGCGCCGGCAGGTCCATCCGGCGCAATTGCTCGGTGATGCCCGCGAGCGGATCCTGCAGGTTGATGCGGATGTCGTTGGACAACGCCTTGAGCGGCGACACGTAGACCACCAGGGTCGCGTCCGGCAGCCCGTCCGGGTTTTCCAGGCCACGGCGCACGAGGTCGTCGAGCACGGCGAGGAAGGCGGTGAGGGTCTTGCCGGAGCCGGTGGGCGCCGCGATCAGGGTCGAACGGCGCTGGCGGATCAGCGGCCACGCGCGGGCCTGGGCGGCGGTGACCGTCGGGAAGGTGCTGGCGAACCAGGCGCTGACGGCGGGATGAAAGCCTGCCAGGGCGCTGTCGGCGGGGAGGGGCAGATTCATGGGGCCAGTTATGCGGGCGGGCGTTCGAAGATGCAAGTACCGCTGGGGATCTTCGGCGACACCGATCGCCGGCAGGCTCCCACAGGTTTTCGGGGGGACGACGCCCGTCCCTTGTGGGAGCCAGCCTGCTGGCGATGGGGCCTGTCGCCGCACCACAAAACCGGGGGGATCTACACTTTGCGGGTGACGGTTGCGCACTAAACCCGCAAAATGCAACGATTCCGGCAATGACCGGCGGCGGCGCCAGCCGCGCCGCCGCCATCGCCATGTTTCCCATCAGACTGGGCCTGCTGACTCTATGCGAATGCGCCTTATGTTACTGGGCGGCGGAAATGCCCTTGGGCAGGCGCTGATTCGCCTCGGTGCAGAGGAAGACATCGGTTTCCTCGCCCCCCGCCCGCCCGAAGACGGCTGGGATGCCGCGAGCCTGACCCAACTGCTCGACGACACCCGTCCCGACGCGTTGATCAACCTCGCCTACTATTTCGACTGGTTCCAGGCCGAGGCCGTCAGCGAAAGCCGCCTGGCCGGGCAGGAACGCGCCATCGAGCGTCTGGCCGAACTGTGCCAGCACCACAACATCATCCTGTTGCAGCCCTCCAGCTACCGGGTGTTCGACGGCTCCCGCGCCACCGCTTACAGCGAAAAGGACGAACCGGTGCCGCTGGGCCTGCGCGGCCAGGCCCTGTGGCGCATCGAACAGAGCGTGCGTGCCACTTGCCCGCAGCATGTGCTGCTGCGCTTCGGCTGGCTGCTGGACGACAGCCCAGAGGGCACGCTGGGCCGTTTCCTCGCTCGCGCCGAACAGCCGGACGAACTGCTCCTGGCCGATGACCGCCGGGGCAATCCGACTCCGGTGGACGACGCGGCACGGGTGATCATTTCGGTGCTCAAGCAACTCGATTGCGCGGCGCCGTTGTGGGGCACGTACCATTACGCCGGCCAGGAGGCGACCACGCCGCTGGCGCTGGGCCAGGCGATCCTGACCGAAGCGCGCGGCCTGCATCCGCTGGCCGTCGAGGCGCCGACCGCCCAGGCCCACGCCGCGCGTCCCGACGCCGCCGAAGAGCCGCAGCACGCGGTGCTGGCCTGCAAGAAAATTCTGCACACCTTCGGGATCAAGCCGCGCGCCTGGCGCGCCGCGCTCCCGGGCTTACTGGATAGGTTTTACCGTCATGGCTGAAGGCCCTGTTTTAATCACCGGCGGCGCCGGTTTCATCGGCTCGCACCTGGTCGACGCACTGCTCGCCAAGGGCCGTTCGGTGCGGGTGCTCGACGACCTGTCCACCGGCAAGCGCAGCAACCTGCCGCTGGACAACCCCAAGGTCGAACTGGTGGTCGGCGATGTCGCCGACGCGGCGCTGGTCGCCACGGCGATGCAGGGCTGCAGCGCGGTCGCCCACCTGGCCGCTGTGGCCTCGGTGCAGGCGTCGGTGGACGACCCGGTGAAGACCCACCAGAGCAACTTCATCGGCACCCTCAACGTCTGCGAGGCCATGCGTGTGGCCGGCGTCAAACGTGTGCTGTTCGCCTCCAGCGCGGCGGTGTACGGCAACAACGGCGAAGGCCAGGCGATCGACGAAGACACCCCCAAGGCCCCGCTGACGCCCTATGCGTCGGACAAGCTGGCGGGCGAGCATTACTTTGATTTCTACCGGCGCCAGCACGGCCTGGAACCGGTGATCTTCCGTTTCTTCAACATCTTCGGACCGCGCCAGGATCCGTCCTCGCCGTACTCCGGCGTGATCAGCATCTTCAGCGAGCGGGCGCAGAAGGGCCTGCCGATCACCGTGTTCGGCGACGGCGAGCAGACCCGCGATTTCCTCTACGTCGAGGATCTGGTCGATGTGCTGGTGCAGGCCATCGAGAAGCCTGAAGCGCAGCCGGGTGCGGTGAACGTCGGCTGGAACCGCGCGACCAACCTCAAGCAGATGCTGGCCGAGCTGGAAAAGGTCGTCGGGCAACTGCCGACCGTGAGCTACGGCCCGGCCCGCTCCGGCGACATCCGCCACTCGCGGGCCGACAACCGGCGTTTGCTGGAGCGCTTCGAACTGCCGGCGCAGACGCCGATGAGCGTCGGCCTGGCGCGGCTGTTGGGCCGCTAAGCCGCCACAAACAAAAAAGGCGCCTTTGCAGGCGCCTTTTTTGCGGGCGGGGTATCGCGGTGAAGCCCGATGCGATCCCTGTGGCGAGGGAGCTCGCTCCCGCTCGACTGCGCAGCAGTCGCAGATCCAGTCAACGCGGTTTTTCTGAAGCACCGCTTCTGTCCGGTCCGGGGCCGCTTTCGCAGCCCGGCGGGAACGAGTCCCCTCGCCGCATTAGCCCTCATCCACCACCACGTGAACGTTCTTAGAACTTGTAGCCCAGACCGACCATGTACACAAACGGATCGACGTCCACGTTCACCCGTGCGCGGGTGCCCGGAGCCACGGCGTTGTTCTCCACGGTGGCGCGGGTGTCGATGTCGATGTAGCGCACCTGGGCGTTGAGCATGATGTTGTCGGTCAGCATGTAGTCGGCGCCCACCTGCCAGGCCAGGCCCCAGGAGTTCTTCGCCTTGAAGTTGCTGAAGCCGTTGGACTGGGCCTGGCTGCCGACGTGTTCGTCGTAGATCCAGGTGTAGTTGATGCCGCCGCCGATGTACGGCTGGAAGGCCGATTTCGAGTCCAGCGGGTAGTAGACCAGGCTCAGGGTCGGCGGCAGGTGCTTGAGGGTGCCGAGCTTGCCGTTGGCGGCGGCCAGGCCCGTGCCCTTGAGCTTCACGTCATGTTCGAACGGGGTCGCGGCGAGCAGCTCGACGCCCAGGTTCGGCGTGATCATGTAGGCGAAGTTCAGGCCCAGCTGAGTGTCGCTGCTCATGGTCGCCTTGCCGCCCAGGTTGGCGCCGCTCAACGGACCCTGGTCGACCTTGACGCTGGAGCTGTCGGCCTTCGGGTTGACGGTGATCGCGCCGGCGCGAACGATGATGTCGCCGGCTTCGTGGGCATGGGCGAGCGGGGCTGCGAGCGCAAATGCAAACAGCGAGGCGCTGAGCAAGGACTTGTTCATGGGGGCTCCAAAAGGACGTTGAAAAGGTTCGATGTCCAAATGGTACGGAGCCGTCTGATACGGTCTTTTGATTCAGCTCAATGAAACAGTGATCGTCGTTTTTTCTGCGGAACTTCGCCGGCCCCCGCTTGGATTTGTGCCTGAACACCGATCCCTGTGGGAGCCAGCCTGCTGGCGATGGCGAGCGCCCAGGCCTCGCCGCAGCCGGCGGATTCACTCCGGCAGTTCATAGACATAGATCTTGTCCGCCGCCATCTGATACCCGGCATCGGCCAGTTCGCTGGTGGACGGCTTGACCTGCAGCGGCCCCTCGACCCAGTAGGGCTGGTACAGCTCGTCGAGCTTCACGCCCAGCTCGCTCTTCACGTGCACGATCTGGTTCGACGGCGGTGGCGGCACGTGGATGCAGGCGCCGAAGTACGGCACCAGCAGGAAGTCCGTGGTGCGGCCTTCCTCGCTGACCTCCAGCGGCACGATGTAGCCCGGCAGGCGCACGTTCTGCCCGTCGAGGCTCTGCACCACCGGGGCGTTGGGCATGTCCTGCTTGGCCGCCGGGGCGGACTCGGCGGACAGCGCGTCGCCCATCTTCGACAGGTCGTGCAGCGGCGTCATGTTCGGCGTCTCCGCCGGCGCGTCCGGCGGGATCATCTCCGACCAGGTCAGGTCTTTCGGCGCGGCCGCCCACACGGGCAGGGCCATCAGCAACAGCAGCGCGAGCGCGGCGCGGGGCATGGGGGACATCCTCATAGTCGGATCGACAGGCCATCGGCCAGGGATTGGCGGTAGGCGCGCCAGGCCGGCACGCTGCCCATCAGCAGCGCGGCCGCCAGAATGCCACCGAGCAGCGTCCATTCATACTCGCTCGGCCAGGCCAGCGGCAGGTACAGCCCGTAGTTGGCCTGCACGTAACCTTGCGCCACGGCGATGCCGGCGTACAGCAAGGCCAGCCCGGCCACTGTCCCGGCCAGCGCCAGGACAAAGGCTTCCAGCACCAGCAAGCTTGCGATGTGCCAGGGCCGTGCGCCCACCGAACGCAGGATCGCCATCTCCCGGCGGCGTTCGTTGAGGCTGGTGAGGATCGCCGTGAGCATGCCGATCAACCCGGTCAGCACCACGAACAGCGACACCACGAACAGGGCCTTTTCGGCGGTGCCCATCAGGCTCCACAGCTCTTGCAGGGCCACGCCGGGCAGGATCGCCAGCAGCGGTTCGCCGCGGAATTCGTTGATCTCCCGTTGCAGGGCGAACGTGGAGATCTTGCTGTTGAGGCCGAGCATGAACGCGGTGATCGCCTGGGGCGTCAGGTCCATGTTGCGCGCCTGGTCGGCGCTGATCCGCCCGTTGCCCCGGGCCGGCACGCCGTTGTGCCAGTCGATGTGAATCGCCTCCATGCCGCCCAGGCTGATGTGCAGCGTGCGGTCCACCGGCGTGCCGGTGCGCTGGAGGATGCCGACCACGGTGAACGGCTTGTCGTCGTGCTTGACCAGGCTGATCGCCGCCACGCCGTGGGCCAGCACCAGTTTGTCGCCGAGCTTGTAGTGCAGCGCCTCGGCCACTTCGGCGCCGAGCACCACTTCGAACGGATCGGTGGCGAAGGCACGGCCGTCGGCCAGGGCCAGGTGCTGCTGGCGGCCGTAAAGGTAATGCTCGAAGTAGGCGCCGGTGGTGCCCATCACCCGGTAGCCCCGGTGGGAGTCGCCGAGGGACATGGGGATCGCCCATTTCACTTTCGGGTCGTTGGCGAACCGCTCGAAGCTGTCCCAGCGGATGTTGTTGGTGGCGTTGCCGATGCGGAACACCGAGTACAGCAGCAGGTTCACCGAGCCCGAGCGGGCACCGACGATCAGGTCGGTGCCGCTGATGGTGCTGGCGAAACTGGCCTTGGCCTCGGTGCGCACCCGTTCCACCGCCAGCAGCAGGCAGACGGAGAGGGCGATCGCGAACGCGGTCAGCAGGGCGGTGAAGCGGCGGTTGGCGAGGCTGGCCATGGCCAGGCGGAACAGATACATCTCAGACCTCGGCGGACGTGGCGGCGCGATTGAGTTCGGCCAGGGACAGGTGACGGTCGAACAGCGGGGCCAGGCTCTGGTCGTGGCTGACGAACAGCAGGCTCGATCCGGCGTCGCGGCATTCGGCGAACAGCAGGCGGAGGAAGTTTTCCCGGGCATCGTGGTCCAGCGCCGAGGTGGGTTCGTCGGCGATCACCAGTTCCGGCTGACCGATCAAGGCCCGTGCCGCCGCCACCCGTTGCTGCTGGCCGATGGACAGCGAGTCGGCGCGGCGGCCAAGGATGCCTTCATCGTTCAGGCCCAGGTGGGCGAGCAGGGTGGCGGCGGCCTGGTCGACGCTGCCGTGGCGCTGCTTGGCCCGCTGCGCCCGCAGCTTCGAGAAGTGGCAGGGCAGCTCGACGTTCTCGCGCACCGACAGGAACGGCAGCAGGTTGAACTGCTGGAAGATGTAGCCGGTGTGATCGACCCGGAAGCGGTCGCGGGCGCCGGCGCCGAGGTCGGTCAGTTCCTGGCCGAGCAGGCGGATGCTGCCGCGGCCGGGCTTCTGCACCCCGCCGAGCAGGCCGAGCAGGGTGGTCTTGCCGCTGCCGCTGGGACCTTTGAGGAACAAGGTCTCGCCGGCCTCCAGACGGAACGCCGGGATGTCCAGCAGCGGCGGGTGGCCGGGCCAGCTGAAGCCCAGGTCCGACAGTTCGATGAGTGCTTGGGTCATGGTGCCGATCCCACAGGGTTTGGGTGGGTTCAGAACTTCAGGGCCGCGGCCTTGGCCGTCACTTCGGTGCCTTGCTGACCGCTTGGGCCGATCAGTTGCACCTGGATTTTCTGGGTGGCCGGGAAGCTGCTGAACACCTTCGAAAGGTCCAGTGCCTTCAGCGCACCCGGCGTCGCGCAACTGAACTGATAGTGCGCGTGGATTTCGCTGTGGTCGTGGTGATGCTCGTGGCCGTCCTTGTCGGCTTCCTCGTCATGGTCGTCGTCGGCGTCGGGCTTGTCGCCGAACAGCGGGCTTTCCAGTTCCTGGCGGATGACCTTGCAGCCGGCGGCGGCCGGCAGGCTGAACAGCGCCAGCGGTTGCTCGAGCTGTGCGCGGGCGGCGGCGACCTTGGCCTTGTCGGCTTCGCTGGTGGCGGCGTGTTCGAAGCCGACCAGGTTCATCGCCGGGCTTTCCAGTTCCAGCTCCAGGGTCTGGCCGTCGAGCGCCGCGTTCAGGCGGCCGACGCCATGCTCGTGGGCACCGAGGCTGCCGTGTTCGTTGTCATGGTCGTGCTCGTCGGCGGCCTGGGCGACGGCCAGCGGCAACAGGGCAAACGGCAAAGCGAGCAGCAGACGGCGCATGGCGGTCTCCGGAAAGTAAAGTGAAGAGTTTGTTATGTAATCTTATAACGAAAGTGCGGAGAGTTTGCCCGCCCGCCCCGCATTGCGCAAGACATGAGCGCACGTTGCCCGCGCCAGGTCGCGGGCAACGCTCAGGCGTTGGAATGTTTGCGGACGGTCAGAACCCGTTGCCGGGATAGTCGAACCAGTAGCGGCCCGACAGCACCTGATGGATGAACCCAGGCTCCAGCACGTCCGGCGCATCGCGGTTGAAGCGCTGGCGCCAGGCCGGCAGCCACCAGTAATCGACGGCCGTGCCGCGTGGGTGCACCACCAGCGTCAGCACCTCCCGGTCGATGCTGGCCTGTTCGTACAGCTGGTGGCTGCGATCCATGAAGCCCAGGTACTGGCTGATCGGCAGCCGGAACATCAGCGCGGTGGCGTAGACCTTCTCGCTCTGGCTGAACGCCGGGTTCTGCAGGATCTGCACGGCCTCGCAGGCATAGGCTTGGGGTTGATCGGCGATCACGCGGCCCTGGGGCGTGGAGAGCACGTCGAAGCGGTTGTCGAGTTCGCGCCAGTCCACCCGGCCGTTGCGCTCGAAGTAGCCGTGGACGAACGCGCTCAGGGGCCCCGGCGCGCCGTCGCCGGGCGGGCAGGCCGTCAGGTCGGCGGGCGACCAGGACCGCCAGGCCGCAATCAGCGCCAGCGCAAGCACCGGGAGAATCCAGAAGAGTCGTTTCATTGGGGTGTGCTGTGCTTGTACCGTCGGAAAATGGTGAAGTCATGGTCGCTGTCGATGCCGTTGCCGGCGATCTGCCGGAAGCCGGCGTCGTTGACTTCGACCCTCTCCCAGCCGGCGGAAATGCACACGCCCTGTGCCAGGATAAAGCCGACGTGACCGCTCGCGTTGGAATAATTGACAGCATACGCGCCGATGTCGCCGGGTAAAGCCGAACGCTCCACCTTCCAGCTGTTGAGCAGCCGGGTGTCGTCGGCCCACTCGCCGGCCAGCGGCGGGCTGAGGTTCTTGACGCCCGGCAAGTACTTCGATTTGCCGTGCTCGATCAGCGCCACGTTGACCCCGATGGAGGTCAGCACGTCGTACACGAACAGGTTGCATTTGTTGGTGCCGGCCGCGAACTCCACGCTCTGCTTGAGCGTCGGGTGCTCCAGCGACCTTTTGCTCGTTTTGCCGGCCCATGCCGTGGAGCCCCGGTGCTGTAGGGCCGCGAGCAGTATCCGGCGCGGCATGTCCTGGATCATCACCTTGACGGTGCGGGTCTGGTTCTTGCGCTTGACCCCGTATTCCACCTCATAGAAAACATCGTTCGTGACGGCGCCGGTGGTGGACAAGGGCACCCTGACCCAGGGCGACACGGCCACCATCGTCAGGCGTGTGCCCGGGGTCAGCGTGGCGGTGTTGAGTGCCTTCTGCGCGCCGGAAGCCCCGACGACCCGCAGGCTGACTTCATGGCTGTCGCGGGTCTTGATGGTCTTGGTCTTTCCCGTGTCCTTGATGGTGACGAGGGTCTGCACCTTGTCCGGCTGCAGCAGGTACGTCTGGTCAGGACCGTCGGCCTGAGTGATCGAGTCGTCGATGACGTTGCCGTCGATCAGCAGCTGAAACTTCACGCCCCGGGGCGCTTGCATCAGGAAGTCCTTAAAGACCAGTCTGATTTCCGATTTCATGACGCCTCCTGATCCAGCGGCTCTTCGTAGACATAGAACGACCACTCGGCGTCTTCGCCGACCAGCAGGGTGTCGTAGTCTTCGGGGTTCTCCACGGCGTGTTCGCAGCCTTCGCCGGTGGCTGTGCAGGTGCTGTCTTCGAGAATGGCGGCCTTGTTCTTGTCCTTGAGGCGGTAGGCCAGGCCCGGTTTCTCGGTGTCGTCCTGGCGCTCGACGATCACCTGAAGATACCGGCGGGAGGCCAGGGCGGCGATGGGCGGGCCCATGTCGATGGGGGCGGGCCGACCGATGCCGGCGTAGCCGCTGTGCTGCTGGGTCAGTACCTTGTTGGCCATGGGCGGGCAGCCGCAGGCGACGTAGTCGCCCTCAAGCGCTGCGGGGCCTGCGGGCAGCATCAGGGTGCGCTCGCCCACCGCGACGATCGGCCCCTGGCCTGCGCTGCAGGCCGGGCAACTGGCGAGCTGCCCGATGGAGGCGATGATCTGCCCTTCGATCCTGAGATTTTCATTGCCTTCGAGCACCACGCCACCGGTAGAGGTGGGGGCTCCCTTGGAGGCCAGTTTCCTGCCTGCGGACATGGGCATCCTTCCCATGGAAAAAACAGAAATATAGACGCTCCCGGAGAATCTGCCCGCAGGCCGCTCATCGTGCGCTTGGCGTTGTGCACCGGCCATGGGAGCATGCCGGCCATACAGATGCGGGAGCGAAGCTTATGTTGCGGATACGCGGAACCGTCGGCGATGTGCCGGTGGACTTGACGCTGGAACTGGATGACGGCGACTGGGCGCGGCTCGGTACGCACTTCGGCGCATCCTTGCAGGCGGCGCCGCAGGCCGCCGCAACGCCTGCGGCGAAACCGTCGAACCAGGACGACGCATTGTGGCAGACCGCGCAGGAGCTGCTGCGCAAGGCCGGGCAGCTCAGCGGGCCGGACCTGCTGGAGCAGCTGGAAGGGCTGACCGGCAGCGCCGCGGCGGGCAAGCGCCTGCTGGTGCGGCTGCGCCACTCGTCGCAGGTGAAGGTGGCGAGCGGCGGGGATACGCCGCTCTACAGCTGGACCGAGTGACCGGTCAGTACAGCGCCGCGAACACCTTGCGCCGGTAGACGGTCACCAGCGGGTGATCGTTGCCCAGCAGTTCGAACACTTGCAGCAGGGTCTTGTGCGGCAGGCCTTCGCCGTAGCTGCGGTTGCGGATGAACAGCTTGAGCAGGGCGTCCAGCGCCGCTTCGTACTGCTGGCGGGCCAGTTGCTGGATCGCCAGTTGGTACACCGCTTCATCGTCCTGCGGGTTCTGCGCAAGGCGCGCCTTGAGCTCGGCGGCGTCCGGCAGGTCCCGGGCCAGGCCGAGGAACTTGATCTGGGCCTTGGCCCCGGCCAGCGCGGCCTTGTGCTCATCGCTCTTGACCGCGTCGAGCACGGTCTGCGCCTCGCCCAGCTCGCCGCGTTCGGTGAGGCAGCGGGCATACAGGATCAGCGCCTTGGCGTTGGTGTTGTCTTCGCCCAGGATCGCGACCAGCGCCGCTTCGGCGTCCGCGAACCGGCCGGCGTCGAACAGCGCCTGGGCCTGTTCGAACGGGTCGGCGGCGGCCGGCGGCGGCATCTGCACATGGGGCTCGAGCATCGCGCGCACGGCGGACTCGGGCTGCGCGCCGGCAAAGCCGTCCACCGGCTGGCCGTCCTTGAACAGCACCACGGTCGGCAGGCTGCGGATGCCGAAGCGGGCGACGATGTCCTGCTCGATGTCGCAGTTGACCTTGGCCAGCAGCAACTCGCCCTGATAGCTCTCGGCGATGCCCTGGAGCATCGGCATCAGCGCCTTGCACGGCGCGCACCATTCGGCCCAGAAATCCACCAGCACCGGTTTGTGGAAGGAGTTCTCGATCACCGACCGGTCGAAATCGGCGGTCGTGGCGTCGAAGATGTAGGGCGTTTGCTCGCTCATGGGGGCTCTCGTGAAAGCGTGGATGGGGCAACTATACGGGGTGGCGGGGTGTGGCCGGAAGCGGTTGGCTAGCGCCGCGCATGGTAAAGGCTGACATGCCGGAACTCTTCCGGTTCGGCCAGATCCGGCAGGGTCATGGCCTCCAGCATCTCGATGCGGGTGTACTGCGGATGGCGGAAGTCGCGCACCCGGGAGTCGGCCACCAAGGCCTCGCGCCCACGGCTGAGGAACGCGTCGAGCAGCGGCAGGTTGGCCCGGTCGTACAGCACGTCGGCGACCAGGATCAGGTCGAAGCGGTCCGCCTCGGCGAAGAAGTCCGTCGAGTAGCCCATCTCCACGCCGTTGAGGCTTGCGTTGGCCCTGCACGCGGCGATCGCCAACGGGTCGAGGTCGCAGGCCACCACCTCCGCAGCGCCGGCCTTCACGGCGGCGATCCCGGCGATGCCGGAGCCTGCGCCGAAGTCCAGCACGCGCTTGCCCCTGACCCATTCGGGATGTTCGGCCAGGTAACGCGCCACCGCCAGGCCGCTGGCCCAGCAGAAGCTCCAGTACGGCGGCTCGTGGAGAATGCGGCGGGTTTCGTCCGGGGTGAATTCCCGGGCCATGTTGTCGCCGTCGATCAGCCACAGGCGCAGGTCGGTGCCCGGCAGCGGGCAAGCCACCAGCCGGGCGTCGCCGAGCAGTCCGCTCAAGGCCTGCTGCAGGTCGAACGGTGCATTCATGGCGCTTTGACGAACTGCAGCGGGCCCAGTGCCTGGGTGGTCGGCTGGGTGATGGCCTGCGACGGCAAGTGCAGGATCAACTGGCCGGACTGGCTGGCGCGGCCGCGCAGCTCGACCCGGGCGCCGGCGGGGAAGGCGTCGGGGTTGAAGCGCAGGTGGAACGGCAGCGCCCGGTCGTTGCCGATCAGCGTGGCGCTGGCCAGCAGTTGCTGCGGCCGGTCCTTCTCGTCGATCACCAGCAGCGCCAGTTCGACTTCGGCGCCGGCGGGCACGCCTTGCAGGGTGCCGCTCAGCTCGCGCTGGTAGGCCGGCAGCGGGCCGAGGTCGGCGGCTTCCCGGGCCTTTTTCTGCGCCTGCTGCGGCGCAGGGCCCGGTGTCGGCGGCTGGGGCTTGGGCGCATCGCTGCCGCAGGCCACCAGCAGGCTGAAGAGACTGAGCAAAACGAGCGGACGTAACGGCATTGGCGGCTCCGTAAAAGTGAAATCCATGGATCGTCAGATCATGGCAGTCTGTATACCGCAAAGCCTATGGCTTGTCTTGCCACGGGGATGCGCTACCATGGCCCTCCCATTTTTTGTTGCCAGCCACCATGCACTGTCCCTTCTGCGGTGCCAACGACACCAAGGTCATCGACTCGCGTCTGGTCGCCGAGGGCGAGCAGGTGCGCCGCCGGCGTGAATGCCTGGCCTGCGGCGAACGTTTCACGACGTTCGAGACGGCCGAGCTTGTGTTGCCGCGCCTGATCAAAACCGACGGCAGCCGCCAACCCTTCGACGAAGAGAAACTCCGCGCCGGCATGCAGCGTGCGCTGGAGAAACGTCCCGTCAGCGTCGAGCGCCTCGAGTCCTCCCTGGTGCACATCAAGCACAAGCTGCGCGCCACCGGCGAGCGCGAGGTCAAGTCCCTCGTGGTGGGTGAGTTGGTGATGGCCGAACTGAAAAAACTCGACGAAGTCGCCTACATCCGCTTCGCGTCGGTGTACCGCCGCTTCCAGGATCTCAACGAGTTCCGCGAAGAGATCGACCGCCTGGCCCGCGAACCGGTGAAAGAATGACCGCCGCCGAACAGGCCATCCTCGACGCGCACTTCATGGCCCGGGCCCTGGAGCTGGCGCGCAGGGGCCACTACACCACCCACCCGAACCCGCGGGTCGGCTGCGTGGTCGTGCGCGACGGGCAGATCGTCGGCGAAGGCTGGCACGAACGCGCCGGCGAACCCCACGCCGAAGTCCACGCCCTGCGCGCCGCCGGCGAGCAGGCCCGGGGCGCCACCGCCTACGTCACCCTTGAGCCGTGCAGCCACCATGGCCGCACGCCGCCGTGCGCCGACGCGCTGGTCAAGGCCGGCGTCGGGCGGGTGGTGGCGGCGATGCAGGATCCGAATCCGCAGGTCGCAGGCCAGGGCCTGCAACGCCTGGCCGACGCCGGTATCGCCACCGCCAGCGGGGTGCTGGAAGGCGAGGCGCGCAAGCTCAACGAAGGCTTTCTCAAGCGCATGGAGCACGGCTTGCCGTTCGTGCGGGTCAAGCTGGCCATGAGCCTCGACGGCCGCACGGCCATGGCGAGCGGCGAGAGCCAGTGGATCACCGGCCCCGCCGCGCGCTCGGCGGTGCAGCGCCTGCGGGCCCAGGCCAGCGTGGTGCTGACCGGCGCCGACACGGTGCTCGCCGATGGCGCACGCTTGACCGTGCGGGCTGACGAATTGGGGCTGGATGCGGCGCAGACCGCGCTGGCCATGAGCCGGCCGCCGCTGCGGGTGCTGGTCGACGGCCGCCTGCGGGTGCCGCTGGACGCGCCGTTCTTCAAGGCCGGTCCCGCGCTGGTCGCCACCTGCGCGGCCGTGGAAGAGCAGCACGTCGACGGCCCCGAATGCCTGCACGTGCCGGGCGATGACGGCCAGGTCGACCTGCGCCGGCTGCTGGCCGAACTGGCCGGCCGCGGCGTCAACGAAGTGCTGGTCGAAGCCGGGCCGCGCCTGGCCGGTGCCTTTGCGCAGCAGGGGCTGGTCGACGAGTTCGTGATCTTCATCGCCGGCAAGTTCTTGGGCTCCGCGGCGCGTCCGCTGCTCGACTGGCCGCTGGCGTACATGAAGGACGCGCCGGAACTGAAAATCAGCGAAATCCGCGCGGTGGGCGATGACTGGCGAGTCACCGCAATCCCTCTGCCTGCCGCGAGCGTATAATTCCCGGCCATCGCGTTAGCGCAGGCGCCGTTCTCAAGGAGAACCCCATGTTCACCGGCATCATCGAATCCATCGGCAGCATCCGTGCACTGACCCCCAAGGGCGGTGACGTGCGGGTGCATGTCGAAACCGGCAAGCTCGACCTGAGCGACGTCAAGCTGGGCGACAGCATCGCGGTCAACGGCGTTTGCCTGACGGCGGTCGAACTGCCGGGCAACGGCTTCGCCGCCGACGTCAGCCGCGAAACCCTCGACTGCACCGCCATGAATGACCTCAAGAGCGGCAGCCCGGTCAACCTGGAAAAGGCCCTGACCCCGACCACCCGCCTGGGCGGGCACCTGGTTAGCGGCCACGTCGACGGCGTCGGCGAGGTGGTGTCGCGCAGCGACAACGCCCGCGCCGTGGAATTTCGCATCCGCGCGCCGAAGGAACTGGCCAAGTACATCGCCCACAAGGGCTCGATCACCGTCGACGGCACCAGCCTGACGGTGAACGCGGTCGACGGCGCCGAGTTCCTGCTGACGATCATTCCGCACACCCTGAGCGAAACCATCATGGCGTCCTACAAGCCGGGCCGCCGGGTGAACCTGGAGGTCGACCTGCTGGCGCGCTACCTGGAGCGCCTGCTGCTGGGCGACAAGGCCGCCGAGCCGAGCGCCGGCGGCACCATCACCGAAAGCTTCCTGGCCGCCAACGGCTATCTCAAATCCTGAAACTCAATTTCTGAAAGAATGGGGGTGCCTTGTGGCGCTCAATAGCATCGAAGAGCTGGTTGAAGACATCCGCCAAGGCAAGATGGTCATCCTCATGGATGACGAAGACCGCGAGAACGAAGGCGACCTGATCATGGCCGCCGAATGCTGCAAGGCCGAGCACATCAACTTCATGGCCAAGCATGCCCGCGGCCTGATCTGCATGCCGATGACCCGCGAGCGCTGCGAGACCCTGAAGCTGCCGCTGATGGCGCCGCGCAACGGTTCCGGGTTCGGCACCAAGTTCACCGTGTCGATCGAGGCCGCCGAAGGCGTGACCACCGGCATCTCCGCCGCCGACCGCGCCCGCACCGTGCAGGCGGCGGCCGCCAAGGACGCCAAGGCCGAAGACATCGTCAGCCCCGGCCACATCTTCCCGCTGATGGCCCAGGCCGGCGGCACCCTGGCCCGCGCCGGCCACACCGAAGCCGCCTGCGACCTGGCGCGCATGGCCGGTTTCGAGCCGAGCGGGGTGATCTGCGAAGTGATGAACGACGACGGCACCATGTCCCGCCGCGCGGAACTGGAAACCTTCGCTGCCGAACACAACATCAAGATCGGCACCATCGCCGACCTGATCCACTACCGGATGATCCACGAACGTACCGTTCAGCGGATCGCCGAGCAGCCGCTGGACAGCGAACTGGGCCAGTTCAACCTGGTCACCTACCGTGATTCGGTCGAAGGCGACGTGCACATGGCCCTGACCCTGGGCAACGTCTGCGCCGAAGAGCCGACCCTGGTGCGCGTGCACAACATGGATCCGCTGCGCGACCTGCTGATGGTCAAGCAACCGGGCCGCTGGAGCCTGCGCGCCGCCATGGCCGCCGTGGCCGAGGCCGGCAGCGGCGTGGTGCTGCTGCTCGGTCACCCGCTCGACGGCGACGTGCTGCTGGCGCACATCCGCGAGACCGGCGATCAGGCGGCGGCGAAAAAACCGACCACCTACAGCATCGTCGGCGCCGGTTCGCAGATCCTGCGCGACCTGGGCGTGCGCAAGATGCGTCTGATGAGCGCGCCGATGAAGTTCAACGCGATATCCGGTTTCGATCTGGAAGTTGTAGAATACGTGCCCTCCGAATGATGACCGGTTGTTTCCGGCCCTTGATTCGCGGTTCAAATATCCCTGAGGGGCGCGTAACAGACGCGTCCCGGCTCTTTAAGAGATCTGACGAATGACCCTGAAGACCATCGAAGGTACTTTCATCGCTCCAAAAGGCCGCTACGCTTTGGTAGTGGGCCGTTTCAACAGCTTCGTGGTTGAAAGCCTGGTCAGCGGCGCAGTCGATGCCCTGGTTCGCCACGGCGTGAGCGAAAGCGACATCACCATCATCCGCGCACCGGGCGCCTTCGAAATTCCGCTGGTCGCGCAGAAAGTCGCCCAGAAAGGCGAATTCGCAGCGATCATCGCGCTGGGCGCGGTCATTCGTGGCGGCACCCCGCACTTCGAATACGTGGCCGGCGAATGCACCAAGGGCCTGGCCCAGGTCTCCATGGAGTTCGGCGTACCGGTCGCCTTCGGCGTGCTGACCGTCGATTCCATCGAGCAAGCCATCGAACGTTCCGGCACCAAGGCCGGCAACAAAGGTGCCGAAGCTGCCCTGTCCGCCCTGGAAATGGTCAGCCTGCTGGCGCAGTTGGAGGCCAAGTGATTAGCGACGACAGCGATCGTTTCAACCCGCGCGATCCCAAACCAGCGAACGCCGGCAAGCCCTCGAAGAGCGCCAAGCGCCGCGAAGCCCGTCAGCTCGCGACGCAGGCGCTGTACCAGTGGCACATGGCCCGGGCTTCGTTGAACGAGATCGAGGCACAGTTTCGGGTCGACAACGATTTCACCGATGTCGACGGCGCGTATTTCCGCGAGATCCTGCACGGGGTTCCGGCCAACCGCACCGAGATCGACAACGCGCTCACGCCTTGCCTGGACCTGGCCATCGAAGAGCTGGATCCGGTCGAGCTGGCGGTGCTGCGCCTGTCCACCTGGGAGCTGCTCAAGCGCGTCGACGTGCCTTACCGCGTGGTGATCAACGAAGGCATCGAACTGGCGAAGGTCTTCGGTTCGACCGACGGTCACAAGTTCGTCAACGGCGTGCTGGACAAACTGGCCCCGCGCCTGCGTGAAGCTGAAGTGAAGGCGTTCAAGCGCTGACCGGCGCTTGAGACCTCATGGGCGAGTTTGAGCTGATCCGCAACTTCTTCGCCGCCGCGCCCTGTGCGCAGGGCGGCGAGGGCGTTGCCCTGGGGATCGGCGACGACTGCGCCTTGCTGGCGGTTCCTTCCGGGGAACAGCTGGCGGTTTCCACCGATACGCTGGTGGCCGGCGTGCATTTCGCCGACCCCTGCGATCCGTTCCTGCTCGGTCAGCGTTCGCTGGCCGTGGCGGTCAGCGACCTCGCTGCCATGGGTGCCACGCCCGTTGCCTTTACCCTTGCCCTGACCCTGCCTTCGGTGACCGCCGACTGGCTGCAGGCCTATGCCCGCGGCTTGAGCCAGATGGCCCAGGGCTGCGGCGTGGCGCTGGTGGGCGGGGACACCACCCGTGGGCCGCTGAGCCTGACCATGACCGTGTTCGGCCGCGTGCCGGCGGGCCAGGCCCTGACCCGCAGCGGCGCGCGCCCAGGCGACCTGCTGTGCGTCGGCGGCGAGCTGGGCAATGCCGCCGGTGCCTTGCCGCTGGTGCTGGGGCAGCGCGAGGCGGCGGCCGATGTCGCAGGACCGCTGCTGGCGCACTACTGGTCGCCGCAGCCGCAACTGGCCTTGGGCCAGGCGCTGCGCGGCAAGGCCACGGCGGCGCTGGACATCTCCGACGGCTTGCTCGCCGACTGCGGGCACATCGCCCTGGCGTCGAACGTGCGGCTGGAGGTGGAGCGCGAGCGGGTGCCGCTGTCGGACGCACTGGTGGCGTTCCTCGGCCAACCGGGCGCCGAGCGTGCGGCCCTGAGCGGCGGCGACGACTACGTGCTGGCCTTCACCTTGCCGTCCGTCGAATTGCCGGCGCTGCTGGCCGACGGGTGGCCGGTGCATGTGATCGGCCGCGTGGCGCAGGGGCAGGGCGTGGCGCTGCTCGACCGCGACGGACGCGACATCACCCCGCAGATCCGGGGTTATCAACATTTTCAGGAGTCACCGTGACAGATCACCCGAAACAGGTTCCGGCCGAATGCGTTCCGCCGTCGGTCTGGCGCAATCCGTGGCATTTCCTGGCCTTCGGATTCGGTTCCGGCACCTTGCCCAAGGCGCCGGGCACCTGGGGCTCGCTGGTTGCGCTACCCTTTATTCCGTTGTGGCAGATGTTGCCCGACTGGGGTTACTGGCTGATGCTGGGCATCACCATGCTGTTCGGCTTCTGGCTGTGCGGCAAGGTGGCCGACGACCTGCGGGTGCATGACCACGAAGGCATCGTCTGGGACGAGATGGTCGGGATGTGGATCACCCTGTGGCTGGTGCCGGAAGGCTGGTACTGGCTGCTGGCCGGGTTTGTGGTGTTCCGCTTCTTCGACATACTCAAGCCGTGGCCGATCCGCTGGGTGGACCGGCATGTGCACGGCGGCGTCGGGATCATGCTCGACGACGTACTGGCCGGCGTGTTCGCTTGGCTTGCGATGCAGGGACTGGTGTGGATTTTCGCCTGAGCGCTCAGGCGTGCACGGGGGACTAAGGATGGCTCGACGCTGGTTGGCGCTGTTGGTTGTTGTCTGGCTCGGTTTCGGGGGCGCTTGCCTGGCCCGGGCCGAGGATGCACCGCCTGCGGTCATTCACCTGGCCAGCGAGGAATGGGAAGACTACACCGCCGCCGACGGCCACGGTCTGGCCTGGGACGTGCTGCGGCTGGTGTTCGAGCCGGCCGGCGTGACGCTGGACATCCGCACCGTGCCGTACACCCGTTCGGTGGGGCTGGTGCAGCTCAAGGAGGTCGACGCCCTGGTCGGCTCCTACCGCGATGAAGCCGAGCAGGTGCTGTACCCGCGCTGGAACTTCGACTCCGACCACATCTACGCCCTGGGGCTGGCAAGCAATCCGGCGCCGACCCAGGCCTCCCTGGGCAAGTACCGCCTGGCCTGGGTGCGGGGCTACCGCTACGAGAACTACCTGCCCAACATCAAGCGCTACAACCAGATCGAGCGGCGCACGGGGATCCTGTCGATGCTCAAGCAGGGGCGGGTGGATTTCTACATCGATGCGCTGACCGAGATCGAAGCGGTGCTCAAGGACGCCGACGATCCGGCGCAGTACCGCTATTCGCATCTGGCGGAGCTGCCGCTGTACCTGGGGTTCGCCGACACACCCCAGGGCCGCGCCCTGATGGCGCTGTATGACCGGCGCATGGAGCAGTTGGTCAAGACCGGCGAGCTCAAGGCGGTCTTCGAGCGCTGGAAGCAGCCGTATCCGTTCGATCCGAACGGCTGACGTGCCCGCCCTCGCCACGACCATCCTCGCATCAAACTTTTTGATGAATATGGCCGACAATTCAGCCTAAGCGTCTGTCGGAACCTGCTGTTACAATGCCGCCCAGCGAATCTTCAGACTTTTCAGATCAGGAGCACACCGGTGCCTGTCGTTTTTGTCGCCGCTTCCAAGCTGCCAACGCCTTTTGCGCAATTCACCATGCACGGTTTTCTCGATGAAGCCACCGGCCGCGAGCACGTCGTGCTGAGCCTGGGCGAGATCGCGGACGGTGCCCCGGTGCTGGGCCGGCTGCATTCCGAATGCCTGACCGGCGATGCCTTGTTCAGCCAGCGCTGCGACTGCGGTTCGCAACTGGAAGCCGCCCTGCGCGCCATCGCCCGCGAAGGCCGTGGCGTGCTGCTGTACCTGCGCCAGGAAGGCCGCGGCATCGGCCTCTTGAACAAGATCCGCGCCTACGAACTGCAGGACGGCGGCGCCGACACCGTCGAGGCCAACGAGCGCCTTGGCTTCGCCGCCGACCAGCGCGACTACGCCATGTGCCTGCCGATGCTGGAGCACCTGGGCGTCAAGTCGCTGCGCCTGATGACCAACAACCCGCGCAAGGTCAAGGCGCTGACCGACATGGGCATCGTCGTCGCCGAGCGCGTGCCGCTGCACACCGGGCACAACCCGCACAACAAACTCTACCTGGCGACCAAGGCCAGCAAGCTCGACCACATGATGGGCAACGAGCACCAGGGCGAGGTCGACCGGGCGTGACCCGCGGTCAGGTGCGTCGCCGCCTGTCGGTGGCCTGGTGGAAATACCTGGCGCTGGCGCTGCTGCCGCTGTTCGTGATCAACGGCGTGTTCGGCCAGGGTGAGGCGGTCTTGCCGGTGCTGGCGATGCCGCTGTTCATCGCCGGCGTGGCGTCGATGTTCGTCAGCCTGAAGTTCTTCGGCCGCTACAAGCATGCGTTGATCGCCACCCAGAAATCCCTCGACACCCCCGAAGAGCCCGGCGCGTGGATCGCCTTGGCGGCCCGTCGCCGTACGGCGTTCCTGGCGGCGGCGTTGCCGGCCTGGATCGGCGCGCTGGCGGTGTTCGTCGGCCTCGAAGCCGTGCCGCTGATGCTGCTGGCGCTGTCCACGGCCGTGCTGTTCTACCTCTACCGCATTCCGCGTCAGCTCGGTTGATGCGGCGCCTCTGGCTGGCGGTTCTGCTGCTGGCCGCCAGCGGCGGGGCCCTGGCCGACCTGCGGGTGGTCAGCCTCGCGCCTTCCCTGTCGGAAATCGTCGTTGAACTGGATTCGGCCGACCTGCTGGTGGGCGTGCTGGATGCCGGCGAGCGGCCGGACGCGCTCAAGCAAGTGCCTTCGGTGGGGCGCTACGGGCAGCTCGACATGGAGCGCTTGCTCAGCCTCCAGCCCGATTTGCTGCTGCTCTGGCCCGGCAGCGTCGGCCCGGCCCAGCGCGAGCAGCTCAAGCGGCTGAACATCCCGACCTTCGTGGCCGAACCCCACAGCCTTGACCAACTGCTCGAACAGATCGATGCCATCGCCCGGCGGCTTGGCCGGCCGGAGCGCGGGACAGAACGGGCGGCGGCATTGCGCAAAGACCTTGAAGCGCTCCGCACGCGCTATCGCCGGGAAAGCCCGTTGCGGGTGTTCTATCAGGTCTGGGACAAGCCGCTGTACACCGTCGGCGGCGGGCAGATCATCAGCGATGCGCTGGCGGTGTGCGGTGCCCGCAACGTGTTCGCCGACCTGAGTTTGCCGGCGCCGCAGGTCAGCGTCGAGGCGGTGCTGCAGCGCGATCCCGAAGTGATCCTGGCCGGCGAGCAGACGCAGCTCGATGCCTGGAAAGCCTGGCCGCAGGTGGCGGCGGTGCGTCAGGGGCAATTGCTGCGGGTGAGCGACAAGGGCCTTGAGCGGCCGAGCGGGCAGATGATCGAAGCGACCGCCAAGCTCTGCCGGTTGATTGCGCCCGGGCGTTGAGGCTTTTGCGTAGCGGTGCCCTGGGTGGAGCCATCGCCAGCAGGCGGGCTCCCACAGGGGATCTCGGTTGTACGCAGAATCTGCGGTCACCGCGAAAACGGTGGGAGCCAGCCTGCTGGCGATAGCGGCAGTCAAAACCCCGCCGCAGTTCCGCTCAGAGCTGCGGCGTCCAGGTCACTGCGAACATCCACGCCCGGCCTTCCTCGCGGTAGCCGTACTGGCTGCTGCCGTGGCTGTACAGCACCCGGCTGTAGTCCTTGTCCAGCAGGTTGTCGACCTTGAGGTCCAGCTTGATCTCCCGGCTCAGCGCCCAGCTGCTGCGCAGCCCGAGCAGGCCATAGCCGCCCAGGGCATGCTGGTTGTTCAGGTCGTCGTAGCTGCCGCTGACCGCCTGCCAGGAGGCGCCGAGGCCGAGCCGGTCGAATTGCCGATCCAGGTCCCAGCTCAGCGTGCGGCGGGCGCGGCGGGCCAGGGTGTGGCCGCTGTCGCGGTCGCGCGGGTCGATGACCGCCACGCCGAGGTTGCTCTGCCAGCCGTACAGTTCCTGTTTCAGCGCCGCTTCGAAGCCGTTGATCCGCGCCGAGGCGACGTTCTGCGGCCGTGAGTTGCTGCCGGAAATGATCGCGTCCTCAAGGTCGGTGCGGTACAGCGACGCTTCGAGGCGGCTGCTGTCGCTCAACTGGCTGCGCCATTGCAGCTCGTAGCTTTTCGAGGTTTCCGGTTTCAGGTTCGGGTTGCTGAAGCCCGGGTAGTACAGGTCGTTGAAGGTCGGGGCGCGGAAGCCTTCGCTGTAGCTCAGCAACAGGTCGTTGTCCGGGTTCACCGGCACGGTGAGGGTGCCGCTCCAGCTGTTCTGGCCGCCGAACTGCTGGTTCTGGTCGCGGCGCAGGCCCAGTTCGGTGGAGAAGCTGTCGGCCTGGTAGCGGTGCTGGATGAAGGCGGCGCGGTTCCAGCGGCTGTCCTCGTCGAACGAGGTGCTGCTGTTGACCCGGTCTTCGTACCAGTCGCCGCCCAGGATCAGGCTGTTGCGGGCGTCGAGGGTCAGGTCGTTCTGCCAGTTCACCGAATCGCGGTAGGTGTTGAACACCGAGCGTTCGTCGCTGAGCTTGTCGAGGGTCTTGTCGCGGTTTTCGCTGTGGCCCAGCTCCAGGCGGGACTTCCAGCGCTCATTGAGCCGCGCGTCCACGTAACCGCTGAAACTGCTGACGGCGAAGTCGCTGTAGGGCTGCTGCTGATAGCTGGTGTCTGTCTGGAAGTCGTAGCGGCCGAACGGGCTGTCGAATTCGTTCTTGCCGCGGTTGTCCAGCAGGTTGGCGCCCACTTCGACGTCGTCGCTCAGGGCGTGGCTCAGGCTCAGGCTGAGGGACTGGTTGCGGTAGGCGTCATGGTCGCTGTCGCTTGAGTACGACTCATGGGTGCGGTCGATGCCGGCAGTCTCGTCCAGGCTCGCGCCGAGGTTGAAGCGGGTTTTCTCATCGCCGCCGGACAGGCCGAGGCTGCGCTCCCAGGTCTGATTGCTGCCGAAACCGACATGCATCCGCGGCTGCAAGCCTGGCTCGGCGCCGCGCCGGGTGAAGATCTGGATCACCCCGCCGATCGCATCGCTGCCGTAGATCACCGAGCGGGAGCCGCGCAGCACTTCCACCCGCTCGATCTGTTCGATGTTCAGGTGCTGCAGGTTGCTGTCACCGGAGGTGGCGTTGCCGATGCGCTGGCCGTCCACCAGCACCAGGCTCTGGGCCGATTGGGTGCCGCGGATGTAGATCCCCGGCTGGCTGCCGCGCCCGCCTGACTGCGTAACCTGCACGCCCGGCACCCGTTGCAGCAGGTCGGTGACGCTCTGCGGCTGCAGGCGCTCGATGTCGTCGCGGGTGAACACGGTGTTGGCGGCGCTGCTGTCGTTGCGCGCCTCGACCTGGCGGTTGGCGCTGATCAGCATGTCCGGCAGCTTCAGGGCTTCGTCGCGTTCGAAGGCGTCGGCGAATGCCGGGCTGGCGGGGAGCAGGAGGAGGGGCAGGGCGAGGCGCGAAAACTTCATGGGCAGTCCATTGGAGACAACATTTATGACACCGCAAAACACTGTGGGAGCGGGCTTGCCCGCGAAGGCGTCGGCACATTCAACGCAGATGTTGGATGTGCCGGCCTCTTCGCGGGCAAGCCCGCTCCCACAGGGAGGGTGTGTTCAGCGGTCGAGCAGTTGCAGGCGCTCGCGCACCGCCGCTTCGATCCCGGCCTCGTCCAGCCCGCACTCGGCGAGCATCTGCGCCGGTTTGGCGTGTTCGACGTAGATGTCCGGCAGGCCCAGGTGCAGGATCGACCTGAGCACGTTCTCGCGGGCGAGGAACTCGCTGACTGCGCTGCCGGCGCCGCCCATCACCGAGTTCTCCTCGATGGTCACCAGCAGGTCATGGTTGGCGGCGGCTTCGCGCACCAGCGCTTCGTCCAGCGGTTTGACGAAGCGCATGTCGATGACCGTGGCGTCCAGTTTCTCGGCGACGTTCAGCGCCTCGGCCAGTTGCACGCCGAACACCAGCAGGGCGACCTTGCTGCCCTCGCGGCGCACCACGCCCTTGCCGATCTCGATCGGTTCCAGGCTCTTCTCGATGGTGGCGTTCGGGCCGGTGCCGCGCGGGTAGCGCACCGCCGCCGGGCCGTTGTACAGGTGGCCGGTGCTGAGCATCTTGCGCAGTTCGTTCTCGTCGCTCGGGGTCATGATGACCATGCCCGGGATGCAGCGCAGGAACGACAGATCGAAGCTGCCGGCGTGGGTCGGGCCGTCTTCGCCCACCAGGCCCGCGCGGTCGATGGCGAACAGCACGTCAAGGTTCTGCACCGCGACGTCGTGGACCAGTTGGTCGTAGCCGCGCTGCAGGAACGTCGAGTAGATCGCCACCACCGGTTTGGCGCCTTCGCAGGCCATGCCGGCGGCGAGGGTCACGGCGTGCTGTTCGGCGATCGCCACGTCGAAGTAGCGCAGCGGGAAGCGTTCGCTGAACGCCACCAGGTCCGAGCCTTCCTTCATCGCCGGGGTGATGCCCACCAGGCGCGGGTCGGCGGCGGCCATGTCGCACAGCCATTCGCCGAACACGCCGGAATACTTCGGCCCGCCGGCCTTCTTCGGCGCAGCGGCCGGGGCGTCCAGCGGTTCGAGCTTGGTGATGGCGTGGTAGCCGATCGGGTCGACCTCCGCCGGAGCGAAGCCCTTGCCCTTCTTGGTGACCACGTGCAGGAACTGCGGGCCCTTCAGGTCGCGCATGTTGCGCAGGGTGGCGATCAGGGTCGGCAGGTCGTGGCCGTCGATCGGGCCGATGTAGTTCCAGCCCAGCTCTTCGAACAGGGTGCCGGGCACCAGCATGCCCTTGGCGTACTCTTCGGTGCGGCGGGCGATCTCCCAGGCGCCGGGCAGGCGCGACAGCACTTTCTTGCTGCCTTCGCGCATGCTCGCGTAGGTGCGGCTGGAGAGGATCTTGGCCAGGTAATTGGACAGGCCGCCGACGTTGCGCGAGATCGACATGTCGTTGTCGTTGAGGATCACCAGCATGTTGGCGTCCACTTCCGGCGCGTGGTTCAGCGCCTCGAACGCCATGCCGGCGGTCAGCGCGCCGTCACCGATCACGGCGATCGCCTTGCGGTCGCTGTTCTGCAGGCGGGCGGCGATGGCCATGCCCAGCGCGGCGCTGATCGAGGTGCTGGAGTGGCCGACGCCGAAGGTGTCGTACTCGCTCTCGGAGCGGCGCGGGAAGGCGGCGATGCCGTCCTTCTGGCGCAGGGTGCCCATGCGCTCGCGGCGGCCGGTGAGGATCTTGTGCGGATACGCCTGATGGCCGACGTCCCACACCAGCCGGTCGTCCGGGGTGTCGAACACGTAATGCAACGCGATGGTCAGCTCGATGACGCCCAGGCCGGCACCGAAATGCCCACCGGTCTGGCCGACCGTGTAGAGCAGTTCCAGGCGCAACTCATCGGCCAGGGTCTCCAGCTCGGCTTCGCCTAACCGGCGCAGGCCGTCCGGCGTGTTCGCGCGGTCGAGCAGGGGCGTGGTCGGGCGCTTGCGGGGAATCTCATGAAACGTCGTGGGCATCAGGCGAATCGTTATAGGTATAAAAGATGCGGCAGTTTACCTGATGCATCGCCCCCTGCCCACGCGTAGGTCCTTTTTGGCGGATCTGCCGTCAGTGGCGGCGCTCGACGATGTACCGGGCCAGGTCGCGCAGCGGCTCGGCGGCCGCGTCAAACGGTCGCAGCGCGTGCAGGGCCTGATCGCGCAGTTCCAGCGCATAGGCCTTGGCCGCGTCGAGGCCGAGCAGGGCCGGGTAGGTCGGCTTGTCGCGGGCGATGTCGGCGCCCTGGCGCTTGCCGAGGGTTTCGGTGTCGCTTTCGACGTCGAGGATGTCGTCCTGCACCTGGAACGCCAGGCCGATGGCCTGTGCATAAGTCTGCAGGGCCTTGAGCACGTCCTTCTCGGCGCGGCCGCTGGCCAGGGCGCCGAGCCTGACGCTGACCTCGATCAGCGCGCCGGTCTTGTGCCGGTGCATCTGCTCAAGGGCCTTCTGGTCGAGCTTGAGGCCCACCGAGCCGAGGTCGATGGCCTGGCCGCCGACCATGCCGGCGGGACCTGCGGCGTGGGCGAGGGCGGTGACCATCTGCAGGCGGATGTCGGCGCCCAGGTCGCTCAGGCGCGGGTCGAGCAGGGCGCTGAACGCCAGGCTCTGCAGGCCGTCGCCGGCGAGGATCGCGCAGGCTTCGTCGTACTTCTTGTGGGTGGTGGGCTGGCCGCGGCGCAGGTCGTCGTCGTCCATCGCCGGCAAATCGTCGTGCACCAGCGAGTAGGCGTGGATCAGCTCCACCGCGCAGGCCGCGCCGTTGGCCTGTTCGGCCTTGCCGCCGAGGGCTTCGCAGGCGGCGTAGGCCAGCAGCGGACGCACGCGCTTGCCGCCGATCATCACGCTGTAGTGCATCGCCTCATACAGGCGCGCCAGCTCCGGCAAAGGCGCCTTGAACAGGATCTCCAGCGCCGCGTTGACCCGTGCCTGGCTGGCGGCCGAATACGCGGCGATCATTCCGGCAAGTCCGCATCGAACGGGGCTTCGGCCAGTTCGCCGTCGCGCTCCAGCAGGATCTGCACCTTCTGCTCGGCCTGGGCCAGCGCCGCCTGGCAGTCGCGGGTCAGGCCGATGCCCTGCTCGAAGGCGGCCAGCGAGTCCTCCAGCGACAGTTCGCCGTTCTCCAGACGCTCCACCAGCGTTTGCAGGTCGGCGAGGGACTGTTCGAAATCCAGTGCAGCTTTTTTGCGGGCCATGGCGGCGGTTTCCGGTAGACGTTAAACCGGCGCGACACTAGCAGATAGGGGGGGCAGGGGCAAATGAGCGGGGCGTTCCCCATGGCGAGGGCGCGTGTTCCCGCCGGGCTGCGCAGCTGTCCCGGGCGTGGCCGAATTCAGGGCCGGATTCTGGGGTTCGGGGTCGATTCGCAACCTGATGGGAGCGAGCTCTCTTGCTGCGAATTGATGTGCTTTGGCTGGGCAAATGTTTATTCGGCTCATTTCGTGAGCCGAATAAGTCCGCTATTCGGCTCACGCACCGTAAATGTGCGTGATTCTTGCCGCAAATCCAGATGTGTCCGATTGTTAAACAACGGCCGAATCGTTAATCTTCGCGCCTTCTACGTCCCCGTTTTCAGGGGCTTTCAGACGAAACGCAGTACGCGCCACTGTGAAGCGCCGAGGATCGGGCGCAAGGTTTCGTCAGGCATGGCAGGAGGCATCACGTGCGTTCGTTTCTTTTGCTGCTGATCGGGTTGGTCTGCGCGCCCGCGCTGCTGGCTGCGCCGAGCGCCGAGCTGTCGGAGCCCCAGGGCGGCTGGCGCTACCACGGCCTGCTCGACCGCACGGAAAACCCCCAGGTGGCTTACCCCACGCCGCCCATCGACCGCGGCATCCAGCGCAACCGCACGATGATCCAGGGCCAGCTCAAGGCCCTCGGCCACCAGCGCGGGCCGCATACCCTGGCGGTGAACGGCAATCCGCTGAACCTGTACACCGACGATGACGGGCGTTTCGCCAGGCCCTACGCCTTCGGCGCCGGCTCCAACAGCGTCGAGGTGCGCAGCGCCGAAGGGCAGTCGCTCAAGCGCGTCCAGTTCTATGAGGCCAACGACCTGCGCACGCCGGCGCGGATCCGCGTGGTGCTGGGCTGGGACGACCCCAAGGCCGAGCTCGACCTGCACATCGTCACGCCGGACGGCCAGCATGCCTTCTGGGCGCGCCCGGCCTTGAGCAACGGCGGCGGCCTGGATCCGGACGGCGTCGACGGCCCGGGCCCGGAAATGTTCACCATGACCGCGCCGCTGCACGGCACCTATCTGGTTTACGTCAACTATTGGGGCAACTTCGGCGACGGCGGCTATAACTTCGAGGAGGCCAGCAACCAGAACGAGGTCATCACCTCGCAAATCACGCTGGTGACCCAGGAAAACACTGTCGACGAAAAACGCGAAACGTTCATCGTGCCCCTGCGGGCGATCGGTGATCTGCTGCTGGTCAAGACTTTCAACTATTAAGCATCCCGTCCACGGATGAATCTCGGGTTTTGTGAACATGAGTGATAACGCTGCTTCTCCGGCCGTCCCGACACCGACCGGCCAACCTTCCCGGCGCTGGCCGCTGCTGCTGGCCGGGCTGTGCCTGGTGGCCGGCGTGGCGGGTGGCCTGGGCTGGCTGCTGCACAAGCCCAAGGCGCCGCCGGCGGAACTGGCGAGCGACAAGCTGGGCATGAGCCGTCCCGACGCGCTGCTGGAGACCCGCTCCCTGAGCCAGTTGCCCAAGGACCTGTTGGCGGTGCCGTTCCTCAAGGCCACGCTCACCGAGGATTTCGTCTTCTATTACGAGAGCCATGCCGACCGCCTCGGCCTGATCGGCAGCCTGCGGCGGATCGTCTACGAACATGACCTGAAGCTGCAGGACAGCCTGATCGAGCAACTGTTCGACCAGCCGGCGGACGTGGCGCTGTGGCGCGGGGCCGACGGCCGGCTCAAGGATTTCCTGCTGGTGATGGACCGCGGCGGCCTGGCCAAGGTGCTGGAGCCGCTGGCGAAAGTGGCGCTGGACGACTCGCAGCTGGGCCAGTTGGGCGAGCTCAAGGTCGGTGGCGACACGGTGCCGCTGTACCAGCTCAGCTACAACGCCGGCAAATCGCTGCTGTTCGCCTCCCATGGCGACAAGTTGGTGGTGCTGTCCAACCCGGCCAAGTACTACGACCCGCAGAGCGGCGCGTCCGAGGAGTCGGGCCACGTGTCGCCCGAAGCGCTCGCGGCGTTGCTGGGCGGCCAGAAGCTGTTCCCCGAGGCCTTCGGCCTGGCAGCCAAGGCGCCGGAGATCAAGCAGCGCCTGTCGGTGAACGCCAGTGTGCTCGCGATGGGCTACCAGCGCTTCATCCCGAACTTCGCCGGCCTGCGCTTCGACATGGACGACAAGGGCTGGCACAGCTTCCTGGCCATGGACGAACTCGACAATCAGCCGGACTTCGACTTCAAGCCGGTGTGGCAGGCCATGCCCTTGGGCGCCAGCGCCTGCGTGACCTTGCCGGTGGCCGCCGAACCGCAGAAACCGTTGCTGGTGAAGCTGGGCGCCGAAGAGGCCGCCGCACAGAAACTCACCGAACACGTGGCCGGCGCGGCGGGGCTGTGCTGGTACGCCGATTCGCGGCTGTACACGCCGCTGCTGGTGGCCAGCCTGAACGACGGCGACAAGCTCGACGGCGACCTCGGTGCGCTGTTCGGTTCGATGGTCGGTGCCTATGAAGGCAACGTCGACGAACACGCGTTCCCGGTGGTGGAGAAGCAGGAAGGCCAGAGCCACCTGTGGCAGCGGCAGGTCAGCTCGAACTTCGGCCCCTATGCGGCCAAGGACGCCGAGAACCCCGACGCCATCACCGGCCGCGCCTTCATGAAGGTCAGCCTGGCGCGCCACGGCTCGACCCTGTTGTTCTCCCTCGACGACAAACTGGTCGACAAGGCCCTCGGCACCCTCGACAAGCGCTTCCCGCCGATGGCCGACGTGCTGCCCAAGGATGTGCTGATGCCGATCTACTTCGGCCCGGACTCGATCGCCCAACTGATGCAGCAGGAAACCCTCGACAGCCTGCCGCAGGACATGGAGCCGGTGTTCTACAACGCCGCGCAGACCTACCTGATCCCGAAACTGCGCACCCTCGGCGGCTACGGCAAATACGCCCTGACCCTGCCTGAGGGCAGCGAGCCCGACGGCCACTGGCAATGGCTGCCGCTGGAGTGGAAAGCACTGTGACCGGACTGATCCGCCGCCTCGGCCTGCTGGCGCTGCTGTTCTGCGCCGAGGCTGGCGCCATGGAAACCCCTGCGCTCGATCCGCAGCAATCCCAGGTGTTCCGCGCCTGGTTCGTGCGCATCGCCCAGGAACAGCTGAGCCAGGGCCCGAGCCCGCGCTGGTATCAGCAGGACTGCGCAGGGCTGGTGCGTTTCGCCGCCAACGAAGCGCTGAAGGTGCATGACGACAAGTGGCTGCGCAGCAACGGCCTGTCCAACCGCTACCTGCCGCCGGAGCTGGCGCTGAGCGCCGACCAGCGCAAGCTCGCCCAGCAGTGGCAGCAGGGCGGCGGCAAGGTCGGGCCCTACGTCAACGCGATCAAGCTGATCCAGTTCAACAGCCGCCTGGTGGGCCGCGACGTGTCCCAGGCGCGGCCGGGCGACCTGATGTTCTTCGATCAGGGCGACGACCAGCACCTGATGATCTGGATGGGCCGCTACATCGCCTACCACACCGGCACCACCACCCCAACCGACAACGGCATGCGCTCCGCAAGCCTGCAACAACTCATGACATGGAAGGACACCCGATGGATTCCCGACGCAGCCAACCCCAACTTCATCGGCGTCTATCGACTGAACTTTCTCTCCCAATGACCGGTGCCCGCATGCTGCGCATTTGCTCGAAAATCCCTCTGCTGCTGGCGCTGCTGCTGCCATTGGCGACCGTGAACGCCGAAGACACCGTGGCCCCCAGCGGCTACACGCCGGTGGCCGGCGAAAGTTTCTTCCTGCTGGCCGACAGCAGTTTCGCCAGCGACGAACAGGCGATGGTGCGCCTGGAAGCGCCGGGCCGCGATTACCGCAGGTTCCGCATGGAGCCCTACGGCGGCGCCGATATCCGGGTGTACCGGATCGACAAGCCGCTGGACTTCCTCAAGCGCCAGAAGAACCTGCACCGGGTGGTCAGCGACGGCCAGTTCAAGGGTGAGGGCCTGTCCAACACCTTGGCGTACATGTGGGACAACTGGTACCGCAAGTCCCGTCGGGTGATGCAGCGGGCGTTCTCCTACGAGTCGCGCAAGCAGGTCACCGACGAGGTGCCGGAACTGAAGATGGGCAACGCCATCGCCGCGCCGACGCCGTATGACGCCCAGCCGCAGTTCGCCCTGATCCCGGGCCTGCCGGTGGTCACCCAATTCCGTTATCCGCTGTGGCAGGCCAAGCCGATCCAGCCGCCGGAAGGGGTGAAGCTGGCCGGTTCGTCCAGCGAGTTCGTCAGCGTCGCGCCGGGCAACGTCTACATTCCGCTGGGCCAGCTGAAGCCGGGCCTGTACCTGGTCGAAGCGCTGGTGGGCAAGTACCGGGCGACCACCATGGTGTTCGTCTCCAACACCGTGGCGGTGAGCAAGATCGCCGGCGACGAGTTGCTGGTGTGGGCGGCGCGCAAGCATGAAGGCAGTTCGGTGGCCAAGGCCAACGTGCTATGGACCGACGGCCTGGGCGTGATGAGCAGCGGCGCTACCGATGCCGATGGGTTGCTGCGTCTGAAGCACGTCAGCCCCGAGCGTTCGTTCGTGATCGGCGAAGACGAAGAGGGCGGGGTTTTCGTCTCCGAGAACTTCTACTACGACAGCGAGATCTACGACACCAAACTCTACGCGTTCACCGACCGGCCGCTGTACCGGCCGGGGGACTGGGTGTCGTTGAAGATCGTCGGCCGCGAGTTCAAGAACGCGCGGGACTCGGTGCCGCCGGGCGCGGCGGACGTCAGCGTCAGCGTGCTCGACGCCACCGGCACCGAGCTGCAGACCCTCGACCTGAAGCTCGATTCGAAGGCCGGCACCCAGGGCCGCTTCCAGTTGCCCGACAACGCCGTGGCCGGCGGTTACGAGCTGCGCTTCAACTACAAGGACCAGGCCTACAGCAGCGCCTTCCGGGTGGCGGAGTACATCAAGCCGCACTTCGAGATCTCGCTGAACCTGGCCAAGCAGGATTACCGCACCGGCGAGCCGGTCAAGGGCAGCCTGGTGCTGCTCTACCCGGACGGCAAACCGGTGGCCAACGCCAAGCTGACCCTGAGCCTGCGGGCCCAGCAGCTGTCGATGGTCGACAACGAGCTGCAATACCTGGGGCAGTTCCCGGTGGAGCTGACCAGCACCGAACTGACCACCGACGGCAAAGGCAACGCGACCCTGGACCTGCCGGCCGCCGACAAGCCGAGCCGCTACATGCTCACCGTGTTCGCCAGCGACGGCGCGGCGTACCGGGTCAAGACCACCAAGGAAATCCTCATCGACCGGGGCGCGGCCAGTTTCCGCCTGAGCGCGCCGCAGCGGTTCAGCGCGGCGGGCGACAAGGTCGCGTTCAGCTACGTCAACGAGGGCGGCAGCGAACCGGCCAAGGCCGTGACGCCGAGCGGCTACAGCTGGGTGCGCCTGGAAGACCAGAGCACCGGCGAAGGCAAGCTGGCGGCCAGCGACAAAGGCTTCAGCCTGGCCTTCGAGCGCCCGGGCACCTACAACCTGACGCTCAAGGACCAGCACGGCCGGGTGCTCGGCGCCACCGGCCATTCGGTGACCGGCGAAGGCGTGAAAGCAGTGCCGGGCACCGTGGAGATCGTCCTCGACAAACCCGAGTATAAGGCCGGCGACGAAGCGCTGGCGCTGATCACCTTCCCGGAACCGGTCAGCGATGCGCTGCTGTCGCTGGAGCGCGACAAGGTCGAGGCCACTGCGCTGCTGGCCAAGGGCGGCGACTGGCTGAAGCTGGAAAAGCTCAGCGACACCCAGTACCGCGCGCGCATCCCGGTGAAGGACACCTTTGCGCCGAACATGACCTTCTCGGCGCTGTACACCAAGGGCGGTCAATACAGCTTCCAGAACGCCGGGATCAAAGTGGCCGCGCCGCAGATCGACGTCGCGATCAGCACCGACAAGCCCGTTTACCTGCCGGGGGACACGGTGACGGTGGACCTGTCCACCCAGTTCGCCGGCAAAGCGGTGCCGGCTCACCTGACGGTCAGCGTCGTCGATGAAATGGTCTACGCGCTGCAGCCGGAGATCGCGCCGACCATCGACCAGTTCTTCTACCACCCGCGCCGCAACAACGTGCGCACCAGCGCCAGCCTGTCGTTCATCAGTTACGACGTGGCGCTGCCGGGCAGCCCCGGCGCACCGGGCAAGGCCAACCGCAGCGAGCGCGGCGTGAAGGTGCTGGAGCGTCCGCGCCGCGAAGACGTCGACACCGCCGCCTGGCAGCCGGAGCTGTTGACCGGCGCCGACGGCAAGGCCCGTTTCACCTTCAAGATGCCGGACTCGCTGACCCGCTGGCGCATCACCGCACGGGTCATCGCCGACGACGGCCTGGTGGGGCAGAAGAAGCAGTTCGTCCGCTCGGAGAAACCGCTGTACCTGAAGTGGAGCGGGCCCAGCACGTTCCGCAAGGGCGACCGGCCGCAACTGGGTGTGTTCGCCTTCAGCCAGGCCGAGAAACCGGTCAAGGCCGAATTGGTGACCCGTTACGCCGGCACTGAGCAGCGCCTGCCGGTGACCCTCGACAACGGCATCAACTACCTGCCGCTGCCGGCGTTCGCCCTGGCGACCGGCGAGTGGACGGCGGAGCTGGTGCAGGACGGCAAGACCGCCGACTCCCTCGCCGTGCGCCTGACCGCGACCGGCGAAGGCTGGCAGGTCACCCAGACCCAGAGCCTGGACGTGGCCGCCGGCGACACGCCGCTGAGCCTGCCGGCGGACGCCACGGATATCCGCCTGCGCCTGGATGACAGCCCGCAAGCGCTGTTCCGCTCGGCCCTCGACGATCTGCTGAGCTACCCGTACGGCGGCGTCGAGCAGACCGCCAGCCGCCTGCTGCCGCTGAGCATCGCCTATCCGTCGCTGGCGTCGAGCCCGCAGATCCGCGACCGCCTGCGCCTGATCATGCAGAACAGCCGCCTGCGCCTGGTGCAGATGGCCGGGCCGTCGGCGAGCTTCACCTGGTGGGGCTTCGACGGTGAGCCGGACGCGTTCCTGACCGCCTACGCCTACTACGCCGACTGGAACGCCAGCCAGGCGCTGGCGCTGACCCTGCCGCCGGAGCACTGGCAGCGGGTGCTGGAGGTCTACGCCAAGCAGGCGCCGAACACGCCGCTGCTGCAACGGGCGCTGATCCTGTCGTTCGCCCGGCAGATGCACTTGCCGGTCAACACCTTGCTCAGCGGCCTGATGGACGATTTGGCCAAGGCCGGCGAAGGCAATGCCGAAACCCTGCTGGACGACGGCGAGGACAGCCTGGTGATGGACGATCCGGATTCGGCGCTGGGGCTGGCGGCGGCGCGGGTGCTGACCGCCTCGTTGGCCAAACAGGTGAAAGTCGCGTTGCCGGAAGCGTTCAACCGTCAGGTGGACGCGGCGCAGCAACGGCTCGCGGTGAGTTCGCAGCCGTTCGCCGAAGCCCTGAACCTGTCGCAGCAGGCGTTCGATCAGGCGCGGGCCAAGGCGTTGCTGCAACGCCTGTTGCCGCAGCAATCGACCCTGGAGCGCGCATTGGCGCTGACCTGGCTGCAACGCAGCATCGAGCAGGCGTCGCCGACCATCGCGCTGGCGCCGGGCGAAGGCTGGAAGAAACAGTACGGTGCGAGCGGCGAGATGTTCTGGACCTGGCAGGGCGCCGCGCCGGTACCGGCGGTGCTGTCGGTGTCCGGCACGCAGGAGCGTCCGCTGCGTGCGGCGTTGAGCTTCAAGACCGCGCAACCTTCGGTCGAGCCGATGGCCGTGACCGTCACCCGGCGCCTGTCGCGCCTGGTGCCGGGCGACGAAGCGTTCACCTTCAAGCTGGAGCCGGTGGGCACCAAGCCGTTGTCCAGCGACAGCCTGTACCTGGACGAAGTGATCCTCACCGGCAAAGCCGCCCGACCGCTGCGCTACGGCATGCTCGAAGTGCCGCTGCCGCCGGGCGCCGATGTCGAGCGCACCACTTGGGGCATCAAGCTGCAGGGCAAGGACGGCACCGAACCGACCGCCCTGGAGAAGGCCCGCTTCGAACCGGGGCAACTGGCCTACGCGGTGCCGGTGGATGCCCTGAGCGGCGAACTGCGCCTGCGGCATCTGGTGCGCTTCTCGCAGAAGGGTCAGTTCAACCTGCCGCCGGTGCGTTTCACCCAGGTGTACGCGCCGCAGCATCAGGCCCAGGAAGCGAAAGCGGCCCTGGGTCAGGTCACGGTCAACTGACATGAGCCGGCCGCTGGTCTGGCTGCTGTTGTGTCTGGTTCCTGCGCTGGCGACGGCGCAGGACGAGCCGTTGCGCCTGGCGTACAAGGGCGAGCTGCTGTCGCTGAACCGCACGCAGCTGATCAGCCGTGAGCCGTTGCCCGAGACGTTGCAGGCGCCGCTGGGCAGCCTGTGGAAACTGTTCGTCTACGCCTGGCTGGCGGACACCGGCGCCCAGGAGCCGGCCTATGAATGTCGCGGGCAGTCGAAAGAGGAAGTCTACTGCTGCTCCGCCGGCGGCAAGGTCGAGCGCGATCAGGCGTTGGTGAAGTCCTGCGGGCTGTATTTCGAGCCGGCGCGGCTGGGCATTTCCGCTGTCGATTGGCGTAGCTACTGGCAGGCGCACAACGCGCCGGGATGGTTGCTGGACCTGCCGTCGGTGCAGCCGGCGCAACGGGTTCTCGTGGCCGAACTGCTGCGGGTGCTGGCCTCCGTTCCCGCCCAGGCGCAGATGCGCCGGGTACTGCTCGATGTGGTGCTGGGCGCGGCGGACGGCAATGCCGTCGGCGAGCTGGGCGCACGCCTGCGGGTGAAGACCTGGAGCTGGCTCGGCGACCGGGACGCCGCGTCGAGGCAGGGCGGCTTCGCCGGCTGGACGGCGGACGGTACGCCGGTGTGGGCGGGCGGGCGCGGCACCAGCCAAATGGTGTTGCGGCACTACGGGCAGGCGCTGGCTTCGGTGCTGCCGGCTGCGTGGCCGGCGGAGTCCGGGCGTTGCGTCGAGGTGGGGTTGTTCTCGCGCTACCCGCTTGCGCGCGTGATGTCGGCGGGGCAAGCCGTGGCCTCCGGCCCGCTGACGGGCGACTACCGCGTCGAGTTCGCCAACGGCAATGCGCTGGATATCCACAGCGCTGGCGAACTGTTCCTGCTCAACGACAGGCTGGTGGCGCGTCTGGATCGGGAAGAGTACGTCGCCCGCGTCCTCGACCGCGAAGCCAAGCCCGAGCCCGCCGAAGCCGCCAAGGCCCTGGCCGTGGCGATCCGCACCTACCTGCTGCAGAACGCCGCGCGCAGCGGCGAATGCCTGAGCATCGACGACAGCAGCAACCGCCAGCGGGTGGCGCCGCGTCCGGCGTCCGCCGAGTCACGCGGGATCGCGGCGTGGACGGCGGACCTGGTGCTGGCCGGCAGCACCGTCACCTACCACTCCGACCAGCCGGGCCCGGACAGGCTCGCCTGGCAGCAGGCCGTCGAACAGGCCAACGCGGGCCAGCGCTATGACGCGATCCTGCTGCACGCCTATCCGCGCGCCAGCCTCAGCCGCTGGGACAACCCGGTCGCCTCCTGCGAGGCGCTGCCCGCCGCCCAGGACTGGCTGCAGAAGCAGCGGCGCGGCTGGCGCCCGAGGCTGGAAGGCGAAACCGGCTACAACGAGGTCAGCACCTTTGCGGTCTGCAAGCTCGCGTTCGGAAGGCCGTTCGTCGACCGCGAACGCCAGCGCATTTATGTTCGCGGCGTCCTCACCCTGCAGGACCGCCTCGACCTGACCCACGAATACCTGCACCTGGCCTTTGAGGCACACCCCAACGGCCAGGACGAAACCTACATCGAAGGGCTTGCCCGTCACCTTTTGCTGGAATAGACCATGACACTCCGTTATCCACAGGTCTTGCTGTTGCTCTGTGCCTTCGCCGCGCTGTCGCCGGCGACGGCCGCCGACGGCGTCAAACTCGACAGCCCGGTCGGCGGCTGGCGCACCGGCGCTCCGGAGGGCGAAGGCGAAAGCTTCCGCCAGACCGTCAACTACCCGGCCTCGTCGGTCAACACCAAGGCCGGCCAAGCCAATACCGCGCGCATCAGCGGCCAGATCAAGGCAGCGCCCAAGGGCAACGCACCGGGACGGCTGATCGTCAACGGCGTCAGCATGCCGCTGAAGATCGATGACGCCGGCCGCTTCGACCGCCCGTTCTCCTTCCCCAACGGCAGCAACAGCGTCGAAGTCCGCAGCCCCGACGGTCAGCAGCGTCACCGCACCCAGTTCCTCAACGCCAGCGGCGGCGCCACCCCGGCCAAATTGCGCGTGCTGCTGGCCTGGGACAGCGACGGCACCGACCTCGACCTGCACCTCGTCACCCCCGACGGCGCCCACATCTGGTACGGCGACCGCACCGCCCCCAACGGCGCCGCCCTCGACGTCGACGTCACCACCGGCTACGGTCCGGAAATCTTCGCCATGCCCGCGCCGATCAAGGGCCAGTACCTGGTCTATGTGAACTACTACGGCGGCGGCTACCGCGGGGGCGACGAAGGCGGCGACGAGGCGGTGCAGCCGCTGACCACGGCGCAGGTGACGGTGATCACCGAAGAAGGCACGCCGAGCGAGAAGATGGAGACGTTCGTGGTGCCGATGCGGGCGGTGGGGGAACTGACGCTGGTGAAGTCGTTCAGTTATCCGTGAGCGCTACCTGATCAGTCGGGAAACACACCACACAAAGCGTTGCCCCGGTAACCATGAACGATCGGGCCGAGCATCATGAAAGGCCCGCAAGCGTAGAAAGGGGATGGAACCGATTGTTTCGTGTGGAGAAGCACGGTCTCATTCCCGGATTGGTCATTGCCGAAGGCCTGCTCCTCATAGGACGCACACACCGGCAGCTTCAGCGGCACTGGCACCACCAGTGCCCAGACGGTCACCCCGCACCATTCACGGGAGGGTGGCGATTGCTCTGTTCTGCTGATTGGCGGCGCAACGAACCGGGCGCTTTGCGCTCGGTAGGCGTCAGTCTGGATTGTCGACTTTTCCGGTAGCGATACGACTGCACCGACGCAACCTGAAAGACACAGGGTTGTTGCGGCGCAGGCAGCCATCAAGCGAAGGCGTGCGGTAGGGAGCATCTATGCTGAACATCCTTGGGGTGGGATTCGGCGTTTGTCCTTCTGTTTCGTCAGACGCCATTCTGAGGCCGGCAGTGGCGGCTGAAGGTTAATCAGCCCCTATGCGAGGCGCAAGCGGCCCGGCCCCTTTCAGGACGTTTCCCACAAGGGGCAGGCAAGCGGCTCGAATGGGCGTGGCTTTTCGGCAGGCATTAAAAAGCCGGCTTGTGGCCGGCTTCTCGGGGACTGGCTTGGCCTATTTTTGGTAAGCCGCGCCAGCCTTCAAAACGTACACCCGGATCTTGCGTCCGGCTGTGGGACTTGGTCAGACAGTGGTCTGCCGCGTCGGGCGTCATCCGGGCCGCTGGGCGGGCCGATGCGCTGAGGTGGGGCGCAGGATACTGAGTTTTGCGGGGGATTCCCAGCCCGGAGTGCGGAATAGAGCGATCCAATCGGGAGAAATCCGGCTTTTGTACGGTTTTCCAGGGACTCGTCGCAGGGGCGGCGGGTGCCCGGCGCTCAGAGGAACGGCACCACCGGCCGGCGCTTGTTCAGGGTCGACCACCAGAACACCCAGCCCAGCACGTGGATCCGCTGCTCTTCGATCTGGGCGGCGCGGAAGATTTCGTCCGGGTACTGGGCGCTGTTGTGGCTGCGCAGGCGCAGGGCGTTGCCGGGCATGCGGTGCAGGTACTTGATGCGCAGCATGCCGTCGTGCTCGATGGCGTAGATTTCGCCGTCCACCACCTGGGTGAGGCTGCGGTCGATGGCGAGGGCGGAGCCGTCTTCGATCTTTTCGGCCATGCTGTTGCCGATCATGTGGGCGCAGATGGCGTCGGTGTGCTTGATCTCCAGGGCGTCGAGGTGGCTGCGTGGCAGGCGGACGGTCTGGTCCGGGTCGCGGATGACGTGGGTCTTGCCGGAACCGGCGGCGGTAGGGACTTCCTTGTAGAGAGGCAAGGCGATGTCCAGGTGATCGACCACGGCGTAGACGCCGCGCAGGGCCTGGGCGTCGAGGGTGTCGCCGGCGTCGGGCGAGCGCACGCGGGTGGAGTCCTTCGGGCCTTCGCCGGTCTTGAGCCAGTCGCTGTTGACCGACAGCAGGCGCGCGACTTCTTCCATGCGGTAGGCCGGTACGCCGCGGGTGTACCAGTTATGGATGTTTTGGGCTTCCGTGCCCCAGAACCTGGCGAATCCCGTGGTGGTGATGTTCGCAGCTTCCAGGAGTGCCTTGAATCGTGGACCGCTAGTGTTCTTTCTCATGAACACAGAGTCTACGGCCGTGCCAGAGCGGTTTGAATAAACCGGCCGTTCAAAATGGGCGGCAATTTAAGACCGGATGTAAGTTGCATTTTGGAAAGTTTAAACAGCCGGCAACCGTGGCACCTTGTGTTAAACGCGCTGTTGAAAAGCCGGATCGACAGGCACAAAAAACCCCGGATCGACCGGGGTTTTCTTCAAGCGGTGCGCTTAGCCCTTGTAGGCGGCCACCGACTTGGTGATCGCGGCGCGGGCGGCATCGGCGCCGTCCCAGCCTTCGATCTTGACCCACTTGCCCTTCTCGAGATCCTTGTAGTTCGCGAAGAAGTGCTCGATCTGCTGGATCAGCAGCGGCGGCAGGTCGGTGTATTCCTTCACGTCAACGTACAGCTGGGACAGCTTGTCGTGAGGAACGGCAACGACCTTGGCGTCGCCGCCGCCGTCGTCGGTCATGTTCAGGATGCCGACCGGACGGGCGCGGATCACCGAACCTGGGGCGACCGGGTAAGGGGTCACGACCAGCACGTCCAGGGGATCGCCGTCGTCGGCCAGGGTGTTCGGGATGTAACCGTAGTTGGCCGGGTAGAACATCGGGGTGGCCATGAAACGGTCAACGAACAGGCAATCGCTGTCTTTGTCGATTTCGTATTTGATCGGCGCGTGGTTGGCCGGGATCTCGATCGCGACGTAGATGTCGTTCGGCAGGTCTTTGCCAGCCGGGATCTTGCTGTAGCTCATTGGGCGGTGCCCCCGTTAGTTGACCAAAAACACTTGGCCGGATTGACCAAAAAGTGGCGGCGATTATAGGCACATTCTGTTGCCGGTGCCACGTGCCGCCTCAGTCGTGAGCCTGATAGACCGGGTCGTGCGCCTGAAGTTGCCGCAGCCTGCCCAACGGATCCTGGCGGTAGAAAAGCCGCAGCTGCGCGTACACCTGTGGATAACTCTCGTGCAGCAGGTCCGGGGCGCTGAAAAAGTACTCGCTGGTGACGGCAAAGAACTCGGCCGGGTTCTCGGCGGCGTAGGGGTCGATGGCGGTTTCGGCGTCGGGGTTGCGGTCGAGCTGGCGGTTGAGATCGTCGTAGGCCGCCTGCATGACCGTCGCCCAGTCCTTGACCCGCATGTCGGCGTGCAGCGGCGGCAGGCCGTTGGCGTCGCCGTTGAGCATGTCGAGCTTGTGCGCCAGTTCGTGGATGACCAGGTTGTAGCCTTCCCAGCCGCCGCTGGCCATCACGCCGGGCCAAGCCATGATCACCGGCCCGTGCTGCCAGGCTTCGCCGCTGTGCTCGGCGTCCCACTCGTGCTCCACGCCGGCGGCGTCGCGGTGGCGCTGGGGGCTGAGGAAGTCGTCGGGGTAGAGGATGATTTCGTGGAAGCCCCGGTACCAGTTCAGGTCGCCCAGGTGCAGCAGCGGCAACTGGGCCTGGACGGCGAGCAGCAGGCGCTGCTCCTGGTGCAGCTCGACGCCGGGCAGCGCGGTGAGGTGCTTGTCCTCAAGGAACAGCACGCTGGCCTCGCGCAGCCAGCGGTCTTCGTCGGCGCTGATGCCGTCGAGGAAGCTCAGCTGATGGCGCACCCGTTGCCAGAGGTCATCGGCAATCGGGTGCCTGGCCAGGATGCGCCGGCGTCGCCAGGCGCTCAGCGACCACACGGGATCAGCGCGAAGCGGCTTTGGAGCCGGCGCCGCCGAGGCGGCTGCGCACCACGCCGATGATCATCGGCACCAGCGACAGCAGGATGATGCCGACCACCAGCAACGACAGGTTCTTCTTGATGAACGGCACGTTGCCGAAGAAGTAGCCCAGGGTCACCAGGCCGCCGACCCACAGGACGGTGCCGAACACGCTGAACGCGAAGAAGCGCGGGTAAGGCATCTTCGCCACGCCGGCGACGAACGGCGCAAACGTGCGGATGATCGGCAGGAAGCGCGCCAGGGTCACGGTCTTGCCGCCGTGCTTGTCATAGAAGTCGTGGGTCTGCTGCAGGTAGTCCCGGCGGAAGATTTTCGAGTTCGGGTTGCTGAACAGCTTCTCGCCCGCCGTTCGTCCGATCACGTAGTTGGTGCTGTCGCCGAGGATCGCCGCCAGCATCAGCAGGCCGCCCAGCAGCACCGGATCCATGCCGCCGCCTGCCGCCACGGCGCCGGCGATGAACAGCAGGGAGTCGCCCGGCAGGAAAGGCATCACCACCAGGCCGGTCTCGCAGAAGATCACCATGAACAGGATGGCGTAGATCCAGGTGCCGTAGTTGGTCACCAGCATGTCGAGGTAGACGTCGAGATGCAGGATCAGGTCGATCGGGTTGAAATCCATGTGGGCACCTGTGGTGACGGCCCGACTCGGCAGGCCTGTGCGGATGACTTCGTGAAAGGCTACACGCAGGTGTAGTTTTTCTTACAAGCCGGAAAGGTCGGGATTATACGGTTTGAGACGTGAAAAGCGTGTTGGTTTTGTAGCGGGGAATGTCGCGGTGTGAGGAATTGTCAGTCTGGCGGGGCCGTGGCGAGGGAGCGCTTGAGCGGGCGCCGGCTCCCTCGCAAAAGGAGCCGGCTCCGTCATCGGTAGGCGTTCAAAGCTCGTCGCTGATCGGCAGCACGTAGTTCTTGAACTCGGTGTCTTCCTTGAAGCCGATGGACTCGTAGGTTTTCTGCGCCACTTCGTTGTTGCTGCTGGTGGACACGCGCATGCGCACGGCCTGGGTGTCCTTGGCCATTTTCTTGGCCGTGCGGATCAGGTTGTCGGCCACCAGTTGCCGGCGGGCGTCTTCGGCGACGTAGATGTCGTTGAGGATCCACACGCGCTTGAGCGACAGTGAGGAGAAGCTCGGGTAGAGCTGGCAGAAGCCCATCAGTTTGCGGTCGTCGTCATCGGCCAGGGCCAGGTAGATCACTGACTCCTTGCGCCGCAGGCGCTTTTCCAGGAACGCCCGGGACGAGTCCGGATAAGGCAGCGAGCCGTAGAACTCGCGGTATTTGACGAACAACGGGGTCAGCAGATCCAGGTGTTCGAGGGTCGCTTGGATAATCCGCATGGTAGGTCTCGTCCTTCAATTGGCTGTCTTCACGTGCGCTGACGGCAATGGGAAACCCGGGCGGCCGTGCGTCGATCCTGCCTCAAACCGACGCGCGAAGGCAATGCGGAAACGGTTCAGGCCGGGGGCGGATCCAGCAGGAAATTGCTTTTCATGTCTGTTCCGTCTTCCGACTCCAGTGTCTGAACCTGCGCTTCGTCCTTCAGGTTCACGCCCGAGAGCTGCCGCCGGCAGGCTTCGCGCATCAGGTACAGCAAACGGTGGGCCGCCATGCCGTAGCTCAAGCCCTCCAGCCGCACGTTGGAGATGCAGTTGCGGTAGGCATCGGTGAGGCCGACCTTAGGATTGTAGGTGAAATATAAACCCAGGCTGTCCGGCGAACTGAGGCCCGGGCGCTCTCCGATCAGCATCACCACCATTTTGGCGCCCAGCAGTTGGCCGATCTCGTCGCCGATGGCCACGCGGCCCTGTTCCACCAGGATCACCGGCGCGCATGACCATCCGTCGGCGCCCATCTGCTCTTCCAGGCGCGTGAGGAACGGCACGGTGTGGCGATGGACGGCCAGCGCCGAGAGGCCGTCGGCCACGACGATGGCCAGGTCGACGCCGCCGGGATGGGCGGCGGCGTATTCGCGCAGGGCCTGCGCCGACGGTTCGCTGAGCCTGCGCCCAAGGTCCGGGCGTTGCAGGTAGCTGTTGCGGTCGCTCGCGGCGCTGTGCAGCAGCAGGCTGTCGCGCCCGCGTCCGTTCAGTTGCCCGGCGAGCCCGGCGTGGTCGAACGGCAGGTGCACCGCGTCCCGGGCCTGGGCGTGGGCGTACTGGAAGTCCAGCTGCGCGCGGGTCGGCAGGCTGGTGCCGGTGCGGCCCAGGGCGATGCGTGCAGGGGTCAGGTTGCGCAGGGCCAGCCAGGGGTTTTGCGGATCGACGGGCGGTTTTTCCATGAGGCTCATCCCAGTTGCGCCAGCGCCTGGCGGAAGGCCGGCGGCAGTTGGTTGCCGAAGCGGACCGTGCCGTCCGCCTGGGTGAAGATGCCCATGTTCGCCAGCCACCGCTCGAACTCCGGCGCCGGCTTCAGGCCCAGGGTCTGGCGGGCGTAGAGGGCGTCGTGGAAGGAGGTGGTCTGGTAATTGAGCATGATGTCGTCGGAGCCGGGGATGCCCATGATGAAGTTGATCCCGGCCACGCCCAGCAGGGTCAGCAGGGTGTCCATGTCGTCCTGGTCGGCTTCGGCGTGGTTGGTGTAGCAGATGTCGCAGCCCATCGGCACGCCCAAAAGCTTGCCGCAGAAGTGGTCTTCGAGGCCGGCGCGGATGATCTGCTTGCCGTTGTAGAGGTACTCCGGGCCGATGAAGCCGACGACGGTGTTCACCAGGAACGGCTTGAAGTGCCGCGCCACGGCGTAGGCCCGGGTCTCGCAGGTCTGCTGGTCGACGCCGTGGTGGGCGTTGGCCGACAGCGCGCTGCCTTGGCCTGTCTCGAAATACATCAGGTTCTGCCCCAGGGTGCCGCGGTTCAGGCTCAAGCCTGCTTCGTAGCCTTCCTGCAGCACATTGAGGTTGATGCCGAAGCTGGCGTTGGCCGCTTCGGTGCCGGCGATGGACTGGAACACCAGATCCAGCGGCACGCCCCGGTTGATCGCCTCGATGGAGGTGGTGACGTGGGTCAGCACGCAGGCCTGCGTGGGGATGTCGTAGCGCTGGATGATGGCGTCGAGCATCTCCAGCATCGCGCAGATCGAGGCGATGCTGTCGGTGGCCGGGTTGATGCCGATCATGGCGTCGCCGTTGCCGTACAGCAGGCCGTCGAGGATGCTCGCGGCGATCCCGGCGGGCTCGTCCGTCGGGTGGTTCGGCTGCAGGCGCGTGGACAGGCGTCCGCGCAGGCCCAGGGTGCCGCGGAACTTCGTGACCACGCGGATCTTCTGCGCCACCAGCACCAGGTCCTGCACGCGCATGATCTTCGACACGGCGGCGGCCATCTCCGGGGTCAGGCCGGGGGCGAGGGCGCGCAGGCTGGCTTCGTCGGCGGCTTCGCTGAGCAGCCAGTCGCGAAAGCCGCCGACGGTGAGGTGGCTGACGGCGGCGAAGGCCTGTCTGTCGTGGCTGTCGATGATCAGCCGGGTGACTTCGTCGGACTCGTAAGGGATCAGCGCTTCCTGGAGGAAGTGCGTGAGCGGGATGTCGGCCAGCGCCATCTGCGCGGCCACCCGTTCGCCGTCGTTGAGCGCGGCGACCCCGGCCAGGAAGTCGCCGGAGCGGGCGGGGCTGGCCTTGGCCATCACCTCCTTGAGGCTGTCGAAGCGGTAGGTCTGGGCGCCGACGGTATGGGCGAATGCGGCCATGGGGCGCGTTCCTCCTGAATCTGTGGATGACTCTGTTCCCTGCGGGAGGGACTGCATGCACTTCTATAAGGCAGACACCGGGCGCGCGGCCCGGTGCCGGTGCATCTCATACACCTTCGAGCATAGCGTCCGCCGGCGCTTCGGAACGTTGCTTGGCGGTCAGCTGGAAGTACAGGTAGCCGGCGGCCATGAACCCGAGGAACACGCAGCCGATCAGGGCGTTGAACCATGCCATTGCCACCAGGCACACCACCGCCAGGAACAGCGCGATGGCCGGCACCACCGGATAGCCCGGCGCGCGGAAGGTGCGCTCCAGGTTCGGTTCGGTGCGGCGCAGCTTGAACAGGCTGAGCATGCTGATGATGTACATCACGATGGCGCCGAACACCGACATGGTGATCATCGCCGCCGTCAGGCTCATGCCTTGCAGGTTGACCAGGCCGTCGCTGTAGATCGCGGCGATGCCGATGACGCCGCCGGCGATGATCGCCCGGTGCGGGGTCTGGAAGCGCGACAGCTTGGCCAGCCCCTTGGGCAGGTAGCCGGCGCGGGCGAGGGCGAAGAACTGGCGCGAGTAGCCGAGGATGATCCCGTGGAAGCTCGCCACCAGGCCGAACAGGCCGATCCACACCAGCATGTGCATCCAGGTCGAGTTGTTGCCCACCACCGCCTTCATCGCCTGAGGCAGCGGGTCGTTGATGTTCGACAGCTGGCGCCAGTCGCCGACGCCGCCGGCCATCACCATCACGCCGATGGCGAGGAACACCAGGGTCAGGATCCCGCTGACGTAGGCCCGCGGAATCGTGCGTTTGGGATCCTTGGCTTCCTCGGCCGCCATGGCCGCGCCTTCGATGGCGAGGAAGAACCAGATCGCGAACGGGATGGCGGCGAAGATCCCCGGCACCGAGGCCAGGCTGAACTCGTTGGCGCCGGACCAGCCGTTGAGCACGAAGTTGCTGAAGCTGAAGCCCGGCGCGACCACGCCCATGAACACCAGCAGCTCGGCCACCGCCAGCACGGTGACCACCAGCTCGAAGGTGGCGGCGATGCTGACGCCGAGGATGTTCAGGGTCATGAACACGAAGTACGCGCCGACCGCCGCGACTTTCGGGTCGAGCCCCGGATACTGCACGTTGAGGTAGGCGCCGATGGCCATGGCGATGGCCGGCGGGGCGAACACGAATTCGATCAGGGTGGCGATCCCGGCGATCAGCCCGCCTTTCTCGCCGAAGGCCCGGCGGCTGTAGGCGAACGGCCCGCCCGCATGAGGGATGGCGGTGGTCAGCTCGGTGAAGCTGAAGATGAAGCAGGTGTACATGGTCGCGACCATCAGGGCCGTGACCAGAAAGCCCAGGGTGCCGGCGGTGCCCCAGCCGTAGCTCCAGCCGAAGTACTCGCCGGAAATCACCAGGCCGACGGCGATGCCCCACAGGTGCAGGGTGCCGAGGGTGGGTTTGAGCTGTGTGGTGGAAGTCATAAGTCCTCTCTTCACTCTTTTTATTGTTCGGTCTGTTGGACTTTCAGGTGTGGCGCATGCAGGGCGGATCCTGGATGACGGGTACGCAAGGGCCGTGCCAGAGCGGCCAGGCCTTGGGTGGTGGTCATTCAGGGCGCCTCGCGGGCGTGCCCGCGAGGCGGTCGGGAAGGCGGCACCGGGGTTGCGGCGCCGCCCCGGATCTTAGAAGAAGCCCAGCGGATTGATGTCGTAGCTGACCAGCAGGTTCTTGGTCTGCTGGTAGTGGTCGAGCATCATCTTGTGGGTCTCACGGCCGACGCCGGACTTCTTGTACCCGCCGAACGCGGCGTGCGCCGGGTACAGGTGGTAGCAGTTGGTCCATACGCGGCCGGCCTTGATGCCGCGGCCCATGCGGTAGGCGCGGTTGATGTCGCGGGTCCAGACGCCGGCGCCGAGGCCGAACTCGGTGTCGTTGGCGATAGCCAGGGCTTCGGCTTCGTCCTTGAAGGTGGTGATGCTCACCACCGGGCCGAAGATTTCCTCCTGGAACACGCGCATCTTGTTGGTGCCCTTGAGCAGGGTCGGCTGGATGTAGTAGCCGGTCGACAGGCTGCCGTCGAGTTTTTCCACCTTGCCGCCGGTGAGCAGCTCGGCGCCTTCCTTCTCGGCGATCTCAAGGTAGGAGAGGATCTTGTCGAACTGTTGCTCGGACGCCTGGGCGCCGACCATGGTGTCGGTGTCCAGCGGGTCGCCGCGCTTGATCTGCTTGATCTTCTTCATCACCTCTTGCATGAACGCCGGGTAGATCGACTCCTGCACCAGGGCGCGGGAGGGGCAGGTGCAGACCTCGCCCTGGTTGAAGAACGCCAGCACCAGGCCTTCGGCGGCCTTCTCGATGAAGCTTTGCTCGGCCTGCATGATGTCTTCGAAGAAGATGTTCGGCGACTTGCCGCCCAGCTCCACGGTGGACGGAATGATGTTCTCGGCGGCGCACTTCATGATGTGCGAGCCGACCGGGGTCGAGCCGGTGAAGGCGATCTTGGCGATGCGCTTGCTGGTGGCCAGGGCTTCGCCGGCCTCTTTGCCGAACCCTTGCACCACGTTGAGCACGCCCGGCGGCAGCAGGTCGCCGATCAGTTCCATCAGCACGCTGATGCCCAGCGGCGTCTGCTCGGCAGGCTTGAGCACCACGCAGTTGCCGGCGGCCAGGGCCGGGGCGAGTTTCCAGGCGGCCATCAGCAGCGGGAAGTTCCACGGGATGATCTGGCCGACCACGCCCAGCGGCTCATGGATGTGATAGGCCACGGTGTTGCCGTCGATCTCGGCGGCGCTGCCTTCCTGGGCGCGCAGGCACCCGGCGAAGTAGCGGAAGTGGTCGGCGGCCAGCGGGATGTCGGCGTTGAGGGTCTCGCGGATGGCCTTGCCGTTGTCCCAGGTCTCGGTGATCGCCAGCAGTTCGAGGTTCTGTTCGATGCGGTCGGCGATCTTCAGCAGGATCAGCGAACGGGCCTGCGCCGAGGTGGCGCCCCAGGCATCGGCGGCGGCGTGGGCGGCGTCCAGGGCCTTGTCGATGTCTTCGGCGGTGGAACGCGGGAATTCGGCGATCGGTTGGCCGTTGACCGGCGAGGTGTTGGTGAAATACAGGCCTTTGACAGGCGCGACGAACTCGCCGCCGATGTAGTTTCCGTACTTGCTCTTGAACGAGACCTTGGCGCCTTCAGTACCCGGGTGAGCGTAACGCATGATGGTTTCTCCTTGCTTTTGTATTTGTCGGGAGGCGCATGTGCGCTTGCTTTAAGCGTAGAGCAAAGGTCGGGCCAGCGCCGTGCAAGTCAGGAAAATCAAGGCCTTGCACCGGTTTTGCCGGACAGGCGGCCGGCGCTTGTGGCGATTGCGGTACAGGTGGCGTGACAGTTTGTACCGCCTGCGGCACAACCTGTGACCGGGCGGTTCCGCCAGCATTGCAAAGCGCCGGTGGCTGGAGGATGCTGGGCCTCGAATCGCCATGCAGGTCACTCTGCGATGAGGGCGCAAGCGCCTTCGCCGCAAGCCGCGGGGAGAACAATAAGAAATGCACGACAACCATCTGAGCCGCCACGTCCGACAGGTGCTCACCGTCACCCAGGGCAAGCCGCGCCTGCACGGGCCGGGCGCCGATCCGTCGATCGCCCGTTCGTGGCTGCGTTGCCTTGAGGACTACCACCTCGACCCGGCCCTGGCCATGGCGCCGACCGTGCTTGAGCACGGTCGCGTCCTCGAAAGCCGCGAACGCCTGCAGCAGGTTCTGCAGATCGCCGGCAATGAAATGAGCAGCCTGCACCAGCAACTGTCCGGCGCCGGCCATGCGGTGCTGCTGACCGACGCCCGCGGGGTGATCCTCAACTGCGTCACCGACCCGGCCGAACGCAAGAGCTTCGAACGTGCCGGGCTGTGGCTCGGCGCCGACTGGAGCGAAGCCTGCGAAGGCACCAACGGCATCGGCACCTGCCTTGTGGAGCGCCAGGCGCTGACCATTCACCAAGGCGAACACTTTCGCGGCCAGCACACCGGCCTGACCTGTTCCGCCAGCCCGGTGTTCGACCCCCACGGCGAGCTGCTGGCGGTGCTCGACGTGTCGTCGGCCCGGCCGGACGTCTCGCGCCAGAGCCAATTCCACACCATGGCGCTGGTCAACCTGTCGGCGAAGATGATCGAGAGCTGCTATTTCCTGCGCTGCTTCGACAATCAATGGCTGCTGCGCTTTCACTTGCAGGCCGAATCCGTCGGCCTGTTCAGCGAAGGTCTGCTGGCGTTCGACGGGGAAGGGCGGATCAGCGCGGTCAATCAGAGCGCGTTGAACCTGCTCGGGCACATCCGTGGCGGTCTGCTCGGCCAGCCGGTGGAGGCGTTCTTCGACTGTTCGCTGGATGAGCTGCTGGGCCGGGCCAGCGCCCACGCGAGCGCCAGTTGGCCGCTGCGCACCCGCGACGGGCGTCCTCTGTTCGCGGTGCTGCGGGGCGAGTCGCGCAGGCCGCTACCGGCCGTGCCGGCTCCGGTCAAGCCGCCGGCGCCGAGCCTGCCGGGCATTTGCCTGGGCGATGCCGGACTGCAAGCGGACTTTCGCAAGGCGTTGCGCGTCTTCGAGCGCGACGTGCCGCTGCTGATCAACGGCGAGACCGGTTCCGGCAAGGAGGCCGTGGCCAAGGCCGTGCACCTGGCCAGCCAGCGCGGCGCCAAGGCCTTCGTCGCCCTCAACTGCGCGGCGATCCCCGAAAGCCTGATCGAGAGCGAACTGTTCGGCTACCGCGGCGGCAGTTTCACCGGCGCCCGCAAGGAAGGCATGCGCGGCAAGCTGCAGCAGGCCGACGGCGGCACGCTGTTCCTGGACGAAATCGGCGACATGCCGCTGGCCTTGCAGACCCGCCTGCTGCGGGTGCTGGAGGACCGCCAGGTGGTGCCGATCGGCGGCGAGGCCGAGGCGGTCGATGTGCGGATCATCAGCGCCACCCACCGCAACCTGCTGGAGCGGGTCGAGGACGGCGGCTTTCGCGAGGACCTGTATTACCGGCTCAACGGTCTGGAGGTGACGTTGCCGGCATTGCGCGAGCGCAGCGACAAACCGCAGTTGCTGGACTTCCTGCTGGCCGAAGAGGCGGGCGGGGAGTCGGTCGTGATCGAAGAGGCGGCGCGTCAGGCGCTGCTGGCGTTCAACTGGCCGGGGAACGTGCGGCAACTGCGCAATGTGCTGCGCACCCTGGCGGCGTTGTGCGAGGACGGGCGGATCAGGCTGGACGACCTGCCGGCGATGATCCGCCAGGCGCGACCTGCGGCGGTGCAACCGGTCGAGGCATTGTCCGGGCATCCGCTGGACGACGCGGAGCGGGTGGCCTTGCTCAGTGCGCTGGAGCAGACGCGCTGGCACATGACGCATGCGGCGCAGCAGCTGGGCATCAGCCGCAACACCCTGTACAGGAAAATGCGCAAGCACGGCATCGCCCGTTCCGCCTGACCGGTGGCGAGGGAGCGTGCTCCCCGCCACAAACACAAGGTGCCATTTGCCCCACCCTGCGCTACCCTGCGGCCATGTTTTACGAGGTCGACTATGCACATTCATATTCTGGGTATCTGCGGGACTTTCATGGGCTCGATGGCGGTTCTGGCCAAAGAGCTGGGCCATCACGTCACCGGCTCCGACGCCAACGTCTATCCGCCGATGAGCACGCAGCTCGAGGCCCAGGGCATTGAGCTGACCCAGGGCTACGACCCGGCGCAGCTCGATCCGGCGCCGGACCTGGTGGTGATCGGCAACGCCATGTCCCGTGGCAATCCGGCCGTGGAATATGTGCTGAACAAGGGCCTGCCGTATGTCTCCGGCCCGCAGTGGCTGGCCGACCACGTCCTCCAGGGCCGCTGGGTGCTGGCCGTCGCCGGCACCCACGGCAAGACCACCACCAGCAGCATGCTCGCCTGGGTGCTGGAGCACGCGGGCATGAGCCCGGGCTTCCTGATCGGCGGCGTGCCGCAGAACTTCTCGGTGTCCGCGCGGCTGGGCGGCACGCCGTTCTTCGTGATCGAGGCCGACGAGTACGACAGCGCCTTCTTCGACAAGCGCTCCAAGTTCGTCCACTACCGTCCGCGCACCGCGATCCTCAACAACCTTGAGTTCGATCACGCCGACATCTTCCCTGACCTGGCGGCCATCGAGCGGCAGTTCCACCACTTGGTGCGCACCATCCCGAGCGAAGGCCTGGTGATCCACCCGACCACCGAGCCTGCGTTGCAGCGGGTGATCGAGATGGGTTGCTGGACGCCGGTGCAGACCACCGGCGCCGGCGGCCAGTGGCAGGTCAAGCTGCTCAAGGACGACGGTTCGGCGTTCGAAGTGATGTTCGACGGCCAGTCCCAAGGCGTGGTCGAGTGGGAGCTGACCGGTCAGCACAACGTCGCCAACGCCCTGGCGACCCTGGCCGCCGCCCGCCATGTCGGCGTGGTGCCGTCGATGGCCATCGCCGGCCTGAGCGCGTTCAAGAGCGTCAAGCGCCGGATGGAGAAGGTCGCCGAGGTGCGCGGCATCACCATCTACGATGACTTCGCCCACCATCCGACCGCCATCGCCACCACCCTCGACGGCCTGCGCAAGCGCATCGGCGACGCGCCGCTGATCGCGATCATCGAACCGCGCTCCAACTCCATGAAGCTGGGCGCGCACCGCGACGGCCTGCCGGACAGCGTGACCGATGCCGACCAGGTGATCTGGTACGCGCCGGCCAACCTGGGCTGGGACCTGGCGGCCACGGCGGCGCAATGTTCGGTGCCGTCGGTCGTCAGCGATTCGCTGGAAGGCATCATCGAGCGTGTGAAGAGCCAGGCCCAGCCCGGCACCCACGTGGTCATCATGAGCAACGGCGGCTTCGGCGGCCTGCACGGCAAACTGGCCGAGGCGCTGAAATGAACAACGGCCCGGAACGCATCACCCTGGCGATGACCGGCGCGTCCGGCGCCCAGTACGGCCTGCGCCTGCTGGACTGCCTGGTGCGCGAGGACCGCGAGGTGCACTTCCTGATCTCCAAGGCCGCGCAACTGGTGATGGCCACCGAGACCGATGTGTCGCTGCCGGCCAAGCCGCAGATGATGCAGGCGTTCCTCACCGAGTACACCGGCGCCGCCGACGGGCAGATCCGTGTGTACGGCAAGGAAGACTGGATGTCGCCGGTGGCCTCGGGCTCCGGCGCGCCGGCGGCGATGGTGGTGGTGCCGTGCTCCACGGGCACCCTGTCGGCCATCGCCACCGGGGCCTGCAACAACCTGATCGAACGGGCGGCGGACGTGACTCTCAAGGAACGCCGCCAACTGATCCTGGTGCCGCGCGAAGCGCCTTATTCGAGCATTCACCTGGAACACATGCTCAAGCTGTCGAACATGGGCGTGACCATCCTGCCGGCCTCGCCGGGTTTCTATCACCAGCCGCAGACCATCGACGACCTGATCGACTTCGTGGTGGCGCGCATCCTCAACCTGCTGGGCATTCCCCAGGACATGCTGCCGCGCTGGGGCGAACATCACCTGAGCAGCGATGAATAAGCTGCTGGCGGTTCTGTTGGCATTGCAGCTGACCGGCTGCGCCACCGCACGCACCCTGGACGCGGCCAAGCCGGGGGCGCCGGTGGTGTACGCCGGCACGCGGCTGGATCTGTATGCGATCAATGGCGGGTGCTGCGCGAAGGATCGGTTCGGGGCGGAGGCGCCGGGGTATCCCCAGGTGGACCTGCCGGCCAGCGCATTGCTCGACACGCTGTTGCTGCCGTTGTCGTTGCTGACGGTGATCGGCGTCGGGTTTCAGGCGACCGGGGGGCTGTAAGGCAGCGCTGCGCGCTCCATTCGCGGCTCCCCAGTGGGAGCCAGCCTGCTGGCGATGGCGTCAGTCCGGACACCACAGGTCAGGGGCAGGCAGTTGCTCCCACAGGTTTGGGCGTTGCGCATTCCAATGTGGGAGCCAGCCTGCTGGCGATGGCGTCCTCGCAGACGCCGCCAATCACTTGCCGAGCTTTCTCAGCTCATCCGACTCGACCACCCGCACCCCGTCCTGTTCCTCCAGCGCCAGCCGCCACATCGCCCGGGCCAGTTGGCAGGCTTCGATGCCGCGGTACTTGCCGGGGATCAGTTTCGACAACGGCCCGGCGAGCTGCTCGCCCAGGCGCGGCTCGCTGCGGTCGCCCAGCAGCAGCGACGGCCGGCAGATGGTCAGTTGCGGCCAGTTCTGGGCGCGCAAGGCGTACTCCATCTCGCCCTTGACCCGGTTGTAGAAAATCGAGGATCTGCGGTCGGCCCCCAGCGCGCTGATCACGATCAGGTGCCGTGCGCCCATTTCCCGGGCACGTTTGGCGAAGGCCACGACCATGTCCAGGTCCACCGCGCGGAACGCCTCTTCGGAGCCGGCCTGCTTGATGGTGGTGCCCAGGCAGCAGTAGGCGATGTCGACCCGCCCGGAGAGCTGCGGCAGGAACGCCTGGGGATCACCGACGGGGTTTTCCAGGTGAGGATGCTCGGCCAGCGGCCGGCGTGAAGGGGCGAGCACTCGGGTGATCGTCGGCTCGTTGAGCAGGCGGTCGAGCAGATGTTCACCGGTCAACCCGGTGGCTCCGGCAAGCAAGACATGCTGAGGCGTCAAGTACATAGTGTCTCTCCCTTGATACTGTTCAGCTTAGTTGCTCTTTGTCGCCCCGTCGTTCAATGCAGCACTCTGCAACGCTTTTCTGGCCTGTTGCTTGCGCAGCTGCTGCCAGTGCGACAGCACGGTTTTCGGTGCCCAGATCTGTGGCTCCGACGCCTCGAAATTGTCCGCCAGCTCCCGTTCGGCGACGGTGGCCTTGGCCAGCTTGAAGGCCTGCTCCAGGTCGTCGGTCTGGTTCAGCGCCTGGGCGAACAGCGCGTCGCCGAAGTAGGTGAAGTTGGCTTCCTCCGAACAGCCGAACGACACGCGGTCGGCGCGCGAGGCGGTCATGATCAGCGTGCGTTCGTCCTTGAGCGCCGGAATGAAGCCGCCGGAATAGCACGCGGAAATGACGATGACCTTGTCGCGGTTCTTCAGCGGCGCCAGCACGGCGGCCAGTTCGTCGGCGGGCAGGTCGGCCAGTTCCATGCGCGGCTGGTCGAGCACCAGTTCGTGCTCGGCGGTGCCGTGGCTGGTGAGGTAGATGAACACCAGGTCTTCCGGGCCGCTGCGTTCGGCCAGGGTCTGGGCGGCGCGGCGCAGGTTCTCGCGGGTGGCCATCGGCCGGTCGCCGAGGTGGTCGCGGTGGTTGACCAGGCGGATCTGGCCGCGGGCGCCGAAACGGCTGGCGAGCATGTTGGCGACGTAGTCGGACTCGCGCAGGAACACGCTCTGCTTGCCGTCGCCGCCCAAGGTCAGGGTGTACAGCTCCACGGCCGGGGTCGAGGCGGGCACGTTGCCCAGGGCGTCGTCGAGCAGCCGGCCCTGGGCCAGCAGACCCAGTTCGAGGGTGTCGGGCAACAGCTTGCCGTCGGCGTCGCGCACCCGCTGGCCGTTGACCCAGGTGCCGCTCAGGACGGTGCCGTCGGTGAGCACCAGGGTACCGCGCCCGGCGTAGCTGTCGCTGTCGAACTGGCCGATGTAGAAACTGCCGTCGGACAGGTTCAGGCGGCCCTGGCCACTGAAGCGCCAGTCGTTGAAGTCACCGGTGTAATGGCTGCCGTCGGCGCCGATCAGTTCGCCCTTGCCGGTCAGCGCGCCTTCCTTGAACTGGCCGAGCCACACGTCGCCGTCGGCGTTCTCGTAGCGGCCCTTGCCGTGCAGTTGGTTGTTCTTGAAGCCGCCGACATAGATGTCGCCGTCGGCGCTGTTGAAAGTGCCGTTGCCTTCCAGCTGGCCGTTGACGAACCGACCGGTGAACTGATTGCCGCTGGCGTCGCCGCGCTGGCCTTCGCCGTTGGGCTTGCCGTTGGCGAACTGGCCTTGGTAGGAACTGCCGTCGTCGAGTTCGAGGCGGCCGAGCCCTGCGTACTGGTCGGCCTTGAACTCGCCGCGGTAGGTCATGGCGTTTTCCTTCAGGGTGCCTTCGCCGTCGCGCCGGCCCAGCTTGAAGCCGCCGGTGTAGCTGCTGCCGTGGGTGGTCAGGGTGCCCTGGCCGTCGAACAGGCCCTGCCGGAACTGGCCGCGGTAGACCTCGCCGTTGCTGCCGTGCCACTCGCCCTGACCGTGCCACTGGCCCTTGTCGAACGCGCCGGCGTACCAGCTGCCGTTGGGGTAGTCGACCCGGCCCTGGCCCTGCAGCAGACCGTTGACCAGCTCGCCGCGGTAGCGCCCGCCGTCCGGCAGGTGCGCATCGGCCGGCAGCAGCGATTCGCCATCGCCGCAGGCGGTGAGCATCAGGGCCAGGGCAAGGGGGGCAATCGGGGCAAGGGACACAAGTGAGCGCATGGCGGGTTCCGGGCAATTAGGCGACCGAGTATGCCGCAGCCGGGTGACCATATACAGCCGGGAGGCGGGGCGGATGCGAAACGGCGTGAGCCGCTTCGCATCCCGGTGCTCAGACGAAGCAGAGCGACAGCGGTTCGGCGATGTAGGCCGGTTTTTCCGAGCCTTCGATCTCCAGGGTGGCGTTGGCCTTGAGCAGCCACTGGCCGGGTTTCTTCTCGGTCACGTCAACCAGGTCGACCTTGAGCCGGACCTTGGAGTCGACCTTGACCGGCTGGATGAAACGCACGCTGTCCAGCCCGTAGTTGACCACCATCTTCACGCCCTGGGGCAGGATCAGGATGTCTTCCATCAGTTTGGGCATCAGCGACAGCGTCAGGAATCCGTGTGCGATGGTGCTGCCAAATGGCGTTTGCGCGGCTTTGACCGGGTCGACGTGGATGAACTGGAAATCCCCTGTGGCTTCGGCGAACAGGTTGATGCGCTCCTGATCGATGGTGAGCCATTCGGAACGTCCGAGTTCCTTGCCGACATAATCTTTGAGCTCTGCAACGGGAACATAGGGCATTGAGACTCTCCTTGGGTTCATCGGTTTTATCGTTTTTCAGGTGGGGGACATGACCGCCCTGCGAACCACTGTAGATCATCATGGCGATTTGCTCCGGTCAACCTGCCATGCTTTTGGCGAATGCCTGTGCATAGGCGCCGCATGCTTATAATGCCCCGCCCGTGCTTGGCGGGCGGTCGGACGGAGATGTCGGATGTTGCTACGTGGCCTGACCTGGCTGGTGCTGTTCCAATTGCTCGGCACGGCGCTCAACCATTTGCTGTTGCCGGTGCTGCCGGGGCCGATCATCGGCCTGCTGCTGTTGCTGGGGTTCCTCATCGTACGGGGCGAGGTCGGCGAGCCGCTGAGCCTGGCCGCCGGCAGCCTGCTGCGTTACCTGCCGTTGCTGCTGGTGCCGCCGGCGGTGGGGGTGATGGTGTACGCCGGCGCCATCGCCGCGGATTTCTGGGCCATCGTCGGTGCGCTGGTGGTGTCGCTGATCCTGTCCATGGCGTTCGCCGGGGTGCTGATGCAGCGCCTGGTCAAGCGTCACGCCGCCGGCACGGAGGAGTCCTGATGCTGTTCGACTGGCAAGGCGCCTGGGCGTCGGTGATCCACCATCCGCTGTTCGGCATCGGCGTCACCCTGGGGGCCTATCAACTGGTGCTGGCGGCGTTCGAGAAGACCCGCTGGATCTTCCTGCAACCGGTGCTGGTGTCGATGCTGCTGGTGATCGGCGTGCTGGTCGGCTGCGGCCTGACCTACGCCGAGTACCGCAAGAGCACCGAGATCCTCAGCATCCTGCTGGGGCCGGCGACCGTCGCGCTGGCGGTGCCGCTGTACCTGAACCTGCGGCGCATCCGCCAATTGTTCTGGCCGATCTTTACTACGCTGGTGATAGGCGGCGTGGTCGCCACCGGCATGGGCGTGGCGCTGGGCTGGTGGTTCGGCGCCGACCGCATGATCCTCATGACCATGGCGCCCAAGTCGGTGACCTCGCCGATCGCGATGCTGGTGGCCGAGCAGATCGGCGGCGTGGCGGCGCTGGCGGCGGTGTTCGTGCTGATCACCGGGGTTATCGGCGCGATCTTCGGTCCGGCGCTGCTCGACCGCCTCGGCGTGCGCAGCCCCGAGGCGCGCGGCATGGCGCTGGGCATGACGGCGCACGCGGTGGGCACGTCGGTGGCGTTGCAGGAAAGCGATGAGTGCGGCGCCTTCGCGGCGCTGGCGATGAGTCTGATGGGCGTGGCCACGGCGGTGTTCCTGCCGTTGGCGGTGTCGATGGTGGTGTAAGGATATGGCTATGAGTCTGCCGCTTTTCCCGCTGAACACAGTGCTGTTTCCCGGCTGCAACCTCGACTTGCAGATCTTCGAGGCGCGCTACCTGGACATGATCGGCCGCTGCATGAAACAGGGCGCAGGCTTCGGCGTGGTGTGCATCCTCGACGGCGACGAGGTCGGCGCCGCGCCGGAAGGCTTCGCCCGGGTCGGCTGCGAGGCGCGCATCACCGATTTCCAGCAGCAGGACAACGGCCTGCTGGGCATCCGCGTGCAGGGCGGGCGGCGCTTCCGGGTGCTGCGCAGCGAGGTGCAGCGCGACCAGTTGCTCGTCGCTGACGTCGAATGGCTGGACGACGAGCCCGAGCAACCGCTGCAGGACGAGGACGCGGATCTGGTGGCCTTGCTCAAGGCGCTGGCCGAACACCCGATGGTCGAGGCGCTGGACATGGGCACCCACGCGGCGGGGCAGCAGTCGTTGGCCAATCAGCTGGCCTACCTGCTGCCGTTCGCCGAGGCGGACAAGCTGGACCTGCTCCAGCTCGACGACCCGCAGCAGCGGCTGGACGCGATCCAGGCGCTGCTCGATGAGCTGCAAGGCGAGCTGTTTGCTTGAGGGGCAGCGCTTGAGGGGCAGCGCCTGAAGGTCAGTAGGCGTAGCGCAGCATGACGTGGGGCAGGTGGCGCATGACGAACAGGCCGAACAGCGCCACCAGCGCCGGCAGCACCAGCCACCAGACTTTCTGCGGCATCGGCCCGAGCGGCGTCTGCCGCTGGATCAGCCACAGCCCCGCCGCGCACACGCACGCCGCCAGCATCGCACCGGCCAGCACGTCGGTCGGCCAGTGCGCCCCCAGGTACACCCGCGACAGGGCGATGGCCATGGCCGGCAGACAGCCGAGCAGCAGCCAGGTCAGGCGCATCCGCGGCGGCTGGCCGCGCCCGGCGAGCACCGCGAGGGTCAGGAACAGCGCGAACGAGCCCGAGGCATGGCCGCTGGGCATGCTGTAGCTGGTCAGCGGATCGGTCAGCACCTCGGGGCGCAGACGGGCGAAGAAGTGCTTGGTGGCGGTGTTGGCCAGCGCGGTGACGAGCAGGGTGCCGCCGACGAATATCGCATGGCGCCATTGGCGCATCAGCAGCAACAGGCCGGTGAACAAGGCGCTGAACAGCAGCATGTTGCGGAACTCGCCGATCAGCGTGAAGGTGACGGCGATTTCGTCCAGGGCCGGCTGCCGGTGTTCCTGGATCAGCGTCATCACGCCCCGATCCAGGGCGGTGAGGTAGGGGTAGCCGATGAACAGGCCGATCAGGATCAGCAGGCTCATGCCGCCGATCCAGACGGTCGCGCGGCGATGGCGGCGCAGGCTGCTGTTGGCGCTCAGGCCCACCATCGCGGCGATGCTGCCAGCGACGATGCCGGCCTGCAGCCAGAAACCTTCGGGCAGCGGCAGGCGGATCGCCGCACCCGTGGCCCAGCCCGGCAGCAGATAGGCGACACTCCAGCCGGCGGCGGCCAGCAGGCTCACGGCGGCGAAGCGCGGGAAGGGCATGTCGCACATGCCGGCGACCATCGGCAGCATGGGCCGCAGCGGGCCGATGAACCGGCCCACCAGCAGGCTGGCGATGCCGTAGCGCTGGAAGTAGGTCTCGGCCCCGGCCATCCACTCCGGATGGTGGCGCAGCCCGGGCAGGCGCCGGATGTTCTGGTGGAAGTGGCGGCCCAGGTAATAGGAAACGGCGTCGCCCAGAATCCCGCCGAGAAAGCCCAGCAGCAGGGTTTCGCTCAAGGGCAGCGCGCCGCTGCCGGCCAGCACCGCCACGGTGAACAGCAGCACGGTGCCCGGCACGATGATCCCGGCGATCGCCAGGCACTCCACGAACGCGATGATCAACACCGCCGCCGCCAGCCACTGCGGGTTGGCCGCCAGCCATCCGGTCACGCTATCGAGCCATTGGCCCATTGCATATCACTCCATCCATTTCATGAGAATCCTTGTAGGCGCGAGCCCGCTCCCACAGGGCATTGCCTGTCCGGGATCCCGGCATATTCAAGGCAGCAAATAGTAATCGCGCCCTTCGACCTGCCCGCGACGCAACGGGTTCCGGGTGCACCACTGCGCGTAGGCGGCGTCGACGAAGCGGTACATCAAATGCTCGTCGCGCCCGTGGGGAATGCCCAGCCGGGTGGTCTGGATGATGTGGGTCGGGGCGGGGCCGGTGTCTTCCACCAGCAGCACGTCGTGGTCGAAACGCTTGGCGTCCCACACCGGCACCTTCAGCCCCAGCGCCTTGCACAGCAAGGTCTGCCCGGCGCAGAGCTTTTGCGACGGGCGCGGCCGGCCCTGGGCGTCGGGGTTGTTCAGCAGCATCTGCGCCAGGCTGGCCGGCCCGCTGATCTCATCGACCCACGGATAGGCGGATTTGATCAGCACCGCGTTGCCGGGCCCCTGGGCGCTGAAGTTCAGCGAATCGCCGCCGCGGGCGTAGTACATATAGATGTGCCCGCCGTCCAGAAACAAAGCCTTACGCTTTTCTGTGTAGCCGAGGGAGGCGTGGCTGCCTTTTTCTTCGCAGTAATAGGCCTCGGTCTCGATGATCCGGGCGCTGAGCCACAGGTCGCCGACCCGGTGGCGGATGACTTTGCCCAACAGGTCCTGCGCCAGCGTCTGGGCGTCGCGGTCGAAGAAGGCGTCCGCAAGGCCGGCGGGCCGGGGCGCGGCGGGGAGGGGAACGGTCAGGTTGGACATGGCGGGCGGCGTTCATCCAGGCTCGGGAGGGCGCGATGATAACAATTTGGATCTTAATCACGGCTGAACGTCGGCAAATCCAAAGCGATTTCGACCATCCGCCCGTCACCGCTGTTAGTCCCGGGACGCGACAGCTATAATCTGCCGCTTTCCTCTTTGCCAAGACCCCAGCAGACCATGACTGAGTCCGTTCTTGACTACATGACCCGATTGGGTCGCGCCGCCCGCGAAGCGTCCCGGGTCATCGGCCGTGCCGGCACCGCGCAGAAGAACCGCGCCCTGCTGGCTGCCGCCAATGCCCTGGACGCCGCCCGCGCCGAGCTTGCGGCAGCCAACGAACAGGACCTGGCCGCCGGTCGCGCCAACGGCCTGGAGCCGGCGCTGCTGGAACGTCTGGAACTGACCCCGGCGCGCATCGACGGCATGATCACCGGCCTGCGCCAGGTGGCGGCATTGCCCGATCCCGTGGGTGCGATCCGGGACATGAGCTTCCGTCCGTCGGGCATCCAGGTCGGCAAGATGCGCGTGCCGCTGGGCGTGATCGGGATCATCTACGAGTCCCGGCCGAACGTGACCATCGACGCCGCCAGCCTGTGCCTGAAGTCCGGCAACGCGACCATCCTGCGCGGCGGCTCCGAGGCGATCCACTCCAACCGCGCCATCGCCGCCTGCATCCAGCGCGGCCTGGCCGAAGCCGACCTGCCGCCTGCCGTGGTGCAGGTGGTCGAGACCACCGACCGCGCCGCCGTCGGCGCGCTGATCGCCATGCCCGAACACGTCGATGTGATCGTGCCGCGCGGCGGCCGTGGCCTGATCGAACGCATCAGCCGCGATGCCCGGGTGCCGGTGATCAAGCACCTGGACGGCATCTGCCACGTCTACGTCGGCGAGCACGCCGATCTGGCCAAGGCCGAGCGCATCGCCTTCAACGCCAAGACCTACCGCTACGGCATCTGCGGCGCCATGGAGACCCTGCTGGTCGACCAGGCCGTCGCGAAGGACTTCCTGCCGTCGATGGCCGCCCGCTTTCGCGAGAAGGGCGTCGAGCTGCGCGGTTGCGAGCGCACCCGCTCGATCATCGACGCGGTGGCGGCCACCGAAGACGACTGGAGCACCGAGTACCTGGCGCCGATCCTGTCGGTGCGCGTCGTCGACGGCCTGGACCAGGCCATCGAGCACATCAACCATTACGGCTCCCACCACACCGACTCGATCGTCAGCGAGCACCTTGCCGACACCCGTCGGTTCGTGACGGAAGTCGATTCGGCGTCGGTGATGATCAACACCCCGACCTGCTTCGCCGACGGTTTCGAATACGGATTGGGTGCCGAGATCGGCATTTCTACTGATAAGCTGCACGCCCGCGGCCCGGTGGGTCTCGAAGGCCTGACCTGCGAGAAGTACATCGTGGTCGGTGATGGCCAGTTGCGCGGCCAGGCGACGGTCTGACTTGTCCGATCTCGACCCTAAAGCGCCGCTGCCCGCCAGCGAATCCCGACCCCGGCGCATCGGCGTACTGGGCGGCACGTTCGACCCGGTGCACGTCGGCCATCTGCGCGGTGCGCTGGAAGTCGCCGATGCCCTGGGCCTCGACGAGCTGCGCCTGACGCCCAGCGCCCGGCCGCCGCACCGCGATGCGCCGCAGGTGTCGGCGCAGGACCGGCTGGCGATGGTCGAATGCGCGGTGGCCGGCGTGCCGCCGCTGGTGGTGGACGCCCGCGAACTGCAGCGGGACAAGCCGTCCTGGACCATCGACACCCTGGAGTCGATGCGCGCCGAAATGGCCGCGGAGACCCAGGTTTTCCTGCTTTTGGGCTGGGACGCGTTTTGCGGCCTGCCCACTTGGCACCGCTGGAGCGAACTGCTCCAGCATTGCCACATCCTGGTGCTTCAGCGCCCGGACGCCGACAGCGAGCCGCCGGATGCCTTGCGCAACCTGCTGGCGGCGCGCTCGGTGAGCGACCCGCAGGCCCTCAAGGGGCCGAGCGGACAGATTGCATTCGTCTGGCAGACACCGCTCGCGGTGTCCGCCACCCAGATCCGTCAACTGCTGGCCAGCGGTAAGTCGGTACGTTTCCTGGTGCCCGACGCGGTCCTGGCCTACATCGATGCGCACGGTCTGTACCGTGCGTCGAACTGAACAAGGCGTGCTTCACTGATACGCACCGGCGTATCCCGAACCGCCGAACACATGAGCAAAACGAGTTTTATATGACCAACAACGACGTAAACAAAATCAAGCGCAAAGGCACGTTCAAGAGTGCCCCGCTGCCGGAGCCGACCGTGAGCGCCGAGCCGCTGAAGGGCGACGAGCTGGTCAAGGTCGCCGTGGCGGCCCTGGAAGACGTCAAGGCCCAGGACATCCAGGTCATCGACGTGCGCGACAAGCAGAGCATCACCGACTACATGGTGATCGCGACCGGTACCTCCAACCGCCAGATCAACGCGATGCTGGAAAAGGTCCGCGAAGAGGTCAAAAAGAACGGCGCCCGTCCGCTGGGCGAAGAAGGCAAGGGCGACAGCGACTGGGTGCTGCTGGACCTGGACCTGGTGATCGTGCACATGATGACCGCCTCGGCCCGTCAGTTCTACGACCTGGAGCGCCTGTGGGCCGGTGCCGAGCAGAGCCGTGCGGCCGACGCCAAGCACCACAGCCCGGAAAACACCCACGAGCATTTCGCCAAGCTCAACAAAGACCAGCAGTAAGGTAAGCGCTGTGCGACTGCGACTGATCGCCGTCGGTTCACGCATGCCCAAGTGGGTGGAAGAAGGCTGGCATGAGTATGCCAAGCGTCTTCCGTCCGAGCTGGCGCTGGAACTGGTGGAAATTCCGCTCAATACCCGTGGCAAGAATGCCGACGTGGCCCGTTTCATCCGTCAGGAAGGCGAAGCCATGCTGGCCAAGGTCGGGCAGAACGAGCGGATCGTCACCCTCGAAGTCCACGGCAAGCCGTGGAGCACCGAGCAGCTGGCGGTCGAACTGGACCGCTGGCGGCTGGACTCGCGCACCGTCAACTTCATGGTCGGCGGCCCGGAAGGGTTGGCGCCGGAAGTCTGCGCGCGGGCCGACCAGCGCTGGTCGCTGTCGCCGTTGACCTTGCCGCACCCGCTGGTGCGCATCCTCATCGGCGAACAGCTGTACCGTGCCTGGACCGTGCTGTCCGGCCACCCTTACCACAAGTAATCCAGCCCTCATGTCTCAGCCGATCCGCATCAAGGACCACGAAAAAGACGCACGTCTGGTGCGCAGCCGCGTCGTGTTCGGGGCCATTGCGATCGTCATGCTGATCGGCGTGCTGATTGCGCGGCTGTATTACCTGCAGGTGATCCAGTACGAGTACCACTCGACGCTGTCGGAGAACAACCGCGTCCACGTCCAGCCGATCCCGCCGACCCGCGGCCTGATCTTCGACCGCAACGGCGTGGTGGTGGCGGACAACCGCCCCAGCTTCAGCCTGAGCATGACCCGCGAGCGCTCCGGCGACTGGCAGCAGGTGCTCGACGTGATCGTCGAAGTGCTGGAGCTGACGCCCGAAGACCGGGTGATCTTCGAGAAACGCATGCGCCAGGGGCGCCGGCCGTTCGAGCCGGTGCCGATCCTGTTCGAGCTGACCGAGGAGCAGATCGCCCGGATCGCGGTGAACCAGTTCCGCCTGCCGGGCGTGGAAGTGGTCGCGCAGCTGGTCCGCCACTATCCCCAGGGCGCGCATTTCGCGCACTCGGTGGGCTACATGGGGCGGATCAACGAGAAAGAGCTCAAGACCCTCGACCCGGTCAACTACAGCGGCACCCACCACATCGGCAAGACCGGCATCGAGCGCTTCTACGAGGCCGAGCTGCACGGCCAGGTGGGTTACGAGGAAGTCGAGACCAACGCCCGGGGCCGCGTGCTGCGGGTGCTCAAGCGCACCGATCCGGTGCCGGGCAAGGACATCGTCCTGAGCCTCGACATCAAGCTGCAGGAAGCTGCCGAAGCGGCGCTGGGCGGCCGCCGCGGCGCCGTGGTGGCGCTGGATCCGCGCACCGGCGAGGTGCTGGCGATGGTCAGCCAGCCGAGCTTCGACCCGAACCTGTTCGTCACCGGCATCAGCTTCAAGGCCTATGCCGAGCTGCGCGACTCCATCGACCGGCCGCTGTTCAACCGTGTGCTGCGCGGCCTGTACCCGCCCGGCTCGACCATCAAGCCGGCGGTGGCCATCGCCGGCCTCGACGCGGGCGTGGTGACGGCGACCAGCCGGGTGTTCGACCCGGGCTACTACATGCTGCCCAACTACGATCACAAGTACCGCAACTGGAACCGCACCGGTGATGGCTTCGTCGACCTGGACACGGCGATCATGCGTTCCAACGACACCTACTTCTATGACCTGGCGCACAAGCTGGGCATCGACCGGCTGTCCGCCTACATGAACAAGTTCGGCATCGGCCAGAAGGTCTCGCTGGACATGTTCGAAGAATCCCCCGGCCTGATGCCGTCCCGCGAGTGGAAGCGGGCGACCCGCCGCCAGGCCTGGTTCCCCGGCGAGACCCTGATCCTGGGGATCGGCCAGGGCTACATGCAGTCCACGCCGCTGCAGCTGGCCCAGGCCACGGCGCTGGTGGCCAACAAGGGCGTGTGGAACCGTCCGCACCTGGCCAAGACCATCGAGGGCGAGAAGCCCAAGGACGAGAATCCGATGCCGGACATCGTCCTGCGCGACCCGTCGGACTGGGCCAAGGTCAACCACGGCATGCAGCAGGTGATGCACGGTGCCCGGGGCACCGCGCGCAAGGCGTCTATCGGCGCCCAGTACCGGATCGCCGGCAAGTCGGGTACGGCCCAGGTGGTCGCGATCAAGCAGGGCGAGAAGTACGACCGCTCCAAGGTGCAGGAGCGCCACCGCGACCACGCTTTGTTCGTGGGCTTCGCCCCGGCGGACGATCCCAGGATCGTGGTGTCGGTGATGGTCGAGAACGGTGAGTCCGGCTCCGGCGTCGCGGCGCCGGTGGTGCGTCAGGTCATGGATGCCTGGCTTCTGGATCAGGACGGACGGTTGAAGGCCGAATACGCCAGCCCTATCAGTGCGGAGGCTACGGCCCGTGAAGAATAATTTCGATCGCATGCTCTCCAGCGAGGATGTGATGCGTCGCCGCGCGACGCTGCTGCAACGCCTGCACATCGACGGCCCGTTGCTGGTGCTGCTGCTGATCCTGGCCGCCGGCAGCCTGTTCGTGCTGTATTCGGCCAGCGGCAAGAGCTGGGACCTGCTGGGCAAGCAGGCCACCTCGTTCGGCATCGGCCTGGTGTCGATGATCGTCATCGCCCAGTTCGAGCCGCGGTTCATGGCGCGCTGGGTGCCGCTGGGCTACGTGGTCGGGGTGGTGCTGCTGATGGTGGTGGACATCATGGGCCACAACGCCATGGGCGCCACGCGCTGGATCAACATCCCCGGGGTGATCCGCTTCCAGCCGTCCGAGTTCATGAAGATCCTGATGCCGGCGACCATCGCCTGGTACCTGTCCAAACGCACGCTGCCGCCGCAGCTCAAGCATGTGGGCATCAGCCTGCTGCTGATCGGCGTGCCGTTCGTGCTGATCGTGCGCCAGCCGGACCTGGGCACCTCGCTGCTGATCCTGGCCGGCGGTGCGTTCGTGCTGTTCATGGGCGGCCTGCGCTGGCGCTGGATCCTCAGCGTGCTGGCCGCGGCCGTGCCGGTGGCGGTCGCCATGTGGTTCTTCATCATGCACGACTACCAGAAGCAGCGGATCCTGACCTTCCTCGACCCGGAAAGCGACCCGCTGGGCACCGGCTGGAACATCATCCAGTCCAAGGCCGCCATCGGTTCCGGCGGCGTGTTCGGCAAGGGCTGGCTGCTGGGCACCCAGTCGCACCTGGACTTCCTGCCGGAAAGCCACACCGACTTCATCATTGCGGTGCTGGGCGAAGAGTTCGGCCTGGTGGGGATCTGCGCGCTGCTGCTGATCTACCTGCTGCTGATCGGCCGCGGGCTGGTGATCACCGCCCAGGCGCAGACGCTGTTCGGCAAGCTGCTGGCCGGTGCGCTGACCATGACGTTCTTCGTCTATGTGTTCGTCAACATCGGCATGGTCAGCGGCCTGCTGCCGGTGGTGGGGGTGCCGTTGCCGTTCATTAGCTACGGAGGAACTTCGCTGGTGACGCTGCTGTCAGCGTTTGGGGTTTTGATGTCGATCCATACCCACCGCAAGTGGATCGCACAGGTTTGAATAAGGTGAACAGTTCAATGCAAGCAATGCGTGGCTGGGCGACCCGGCACATGCCGTGGGTCGGCCTGGTGGGCATCCTTGGCGGCGCGCAGGAAGCGCTGGCCGGTGATTACGAGGGCTCGCCCCAGGTGGCCGAGTTCGTCGGCGAGATGACCCGCGACTACGGTTTCGCCGGCGAGCAGCTGATGGCGGTGTTCCGCGAGGCCGAGCGCAAGCAGTCGATCCTCGATGCCATTTCCAAGCCCGCCGAGCGGGTCAAGCAATGGAAGGAATACCGGCCGATGTTCCTCACCGACGCGCGCATCGCCCGCGGGGTGGACTTCTGGCGCCAGCACGAGGCCACCCTGGCCCGCGCCGAGCAGGAATACGGCGTTCCGGCCCAGGTGATCGTGTCGATCATCGGCGTTGAGACCTTTTTCGGACGCAATACCGGCAATTTCCGGGTGATCGATGCCTTGTCCACCCTCGGATTCGACTATCCTCCCCGTGCCGAGTTTTTCCGCAAGGAGCTGCGCGAGTTCCTGCTGCTGGCCCGTGAGGAACAGGTCGACCCGTTGACGCTCAAGGGCTCCTACGCCGGCGCCATGGGCCTGCCGCAGTTCATGCCGAGCAGTTTCCGCGCCTATGCGGTGGATTTCGACGGCGACGGCCACATCAACATCTGGAACAACCCGGACGATGCGATCGGCAGCGTCGCCAGCTATTTCAAGCGTCACGGCTGGGTCGCCGGCGAGCCGGTGGTGAGCCGGGCGGATGTGCGGGGCGAGCAGGTGGACGAAGGTCTGACCGCCGGCATCGAGCCGACGAAAACCGTCGGGGAGTTGCGGGCGCTGGGCTGGTCGAGTCATGATGCGCTGCGCGACGACATGCCGGTCACCGCGTTCCGCCTCGAAGGCGACAACGGCCCCGAATACTGGATGGGCCTGAAGAATTTCTACGCGATCACGCGTTATAACCGCAGCGTGATGTACGCCATGGCCGTACATCAACTGTCTGAACAGCTGGTACAAGCACGGGGCGTCAAGTAATGCGGGCATTGCCTATCAACAAACCCCTGAAGCTGGTGGCATTCGCTGCGTTGGCGGTGCTGGTCGCCAGCTGTTCGACCAGCCGTTCGCCCGCTCAGAAGTCCGCCTCCAACAGCGTCCGCTCGCAGCCGGGCCTGGACATCAACCGGGCCCACAAGGACGGCGCGCCGTGGTGGGACGTCGACGTGTCGCGCATCCCGGACGCCACGCCGACCCTGCACACCGGCCCCTACAAGGCCAACCCGTACACGGTGCTGGGCAAGACCTACTTCCCGCTGCAGGAATCCAAGACCTACGTCGCCCAGGGCACCGCGTCCTGGTACGGCACCAAGTTCCACGGCCAGAACACCGCCAACGGCGAGGTGTACGACCTGTACGGCATGAGCGCCGCGCACAAGACCCTGCCGCTGCCCAGCTATGTGCGGGTGACCAACCTGGACAACAACAAGAGCGTGATCCTGCGGGTCAATGACCGCGGGCCGTTCTATTCGGACCGGATCATCGACCTCTCCTACGCGGCCGCCAAGAAGCTCGGCTACGCCGAAATCGGCACCGCGCGGGTCAAGGTCGAAGGCATCGACCCGCAGCAGTGGTGGGCCGCCAAGGGCCGTCCGGCGCCTCTGATGCTCAACGAGCCGCAAGTGGCGCAGAATGCCGCCCCGGCGATCACGGCTTCGGCCGGCACCGTCGAGCAGTGGACGCCTCCGCCGCAGCAGCACGCCGCGGCCGTCGTGCCGGTTCAGCTCGATGCAAAAAAAAACGCTTCTGCAACAGCGTCTGGCCAGTATCTGCAGGTGGGCGCGTTCGCCAACCCGGACGCTGCAGAACTCCTGAGGTCGAAGCTCAGCGGGATGGTGAGCGCTCCGGTGTTCATCAGTTCGATCGTGCGCAATCAGCAGACCCTGCACCGGGTGCGGCTGGGGCCGATCGGATCGCCGGGTGAGATCGCCCAGGTGCAGAACAGCGTGCGCCTGGCCAACCTCGGTTCGCCGAGCGTGGTCACCGAGTAAAAAACGTAGGACTTGATTGACGGTTCACTTGCGGTTTCGGGGGGTGGACCAGGTTGTTGGCTCGTCGAAGAACAAAAGCCCGGCAAGGGTGACTGGAGTGAGCAACTGAACACGCGATGGCCCGATGAGAAGGCCATCTGATTAGTTTTGCCCGCAAGGGCAGTTTCCATTAGCGATTTCGAGAGACGGATGAACATCACCACCTTTGCCAAACGCCTGTGCCTGCTAGTCCCGCTGCTCCTCTCGCCTGCCGCCTTCGCGGCCGAGATGATGCCGTCGCCGCCGCAACTGGCCGCCAAATCCTACGTGCTCATGGACGCCAGCAGCGGCAACGTGCTGGTGGAGAACAACGGTGACCAGCGCCTGCCGCCGGCCAGCCTGACCAAGCTGATGACCGCGTACATCGCCACGCTGGAGATCCGTCGCGGCCAGATCGGCGAGAACGATCCGGTGACCGTCAGCGAGAACGCCTGGCGCACCGGCGGTTCGCGGATGTTCATCAAGGTCGGCTCCCAGGTGACCGTCAGCGACCTGCTGCACGGCATCATCATCCAGTCGGGCAACGACGCCAGCGTCGCGGTGGCCGAGCACATCGCCGGCAGCGAAGACGCGTTCGCCGACCTGATGAACAAGACCGTCGCCGACCTGGGCATGACCAACACCCACTTCATGAACCCGACCGGCCTGCCCAACCCTGAGCACTACTCGTCGGCCCATGACATGGCGATCCTGGCCCGCGCGATCATCCACGAAGACCCGGCGCACTACGCCATCTACTCCCAGAAGGAGTTCTTCTGGAACGGCATCAAGCAGCCTAACCGCAACCTGCTGCTGTGGCGCGACAAGACCGTCGACGGCCTGAAGACCGGCCACACCGACGAAGCCGGCTACTGCATGGTGTCCTCGGCCGTGCGCGACGGCATGCGCCTGATCGCGGTGGTGTTCGGCACCAACAGCGAAGTGGCCCGCGCCGCCGAGACCCAGAAGCTGCTGACCTACGGTTTCCGCTTCTTCGAAACCCAGACCTTCTACCAGAAGGGCACCGAACTGGCCCAGGCGCCGGTCTGGAAGGGCACCACCGGTCAGGTCAAGGCCGGCCTGGCCCAGGACCTGACCATGACCCTGCCGAAAGGCCAGCTGAAGAAGCTCGCCGCCAGCATGACCATGAACCCGCAACTGACCGCGCCGATCGCCAAGGGCGACGTGATCGGTAAAGTCGAAGTGAAACTGGACGACAAGGTGGTGCACAGCGCCGACCTGATCGCCCTGGACGCTGTCGAGGAGGGTGGTATCTTCCGCCGCATGTGGGATAGCATCCGTCTATTCTTCTACGGCTTGTTCAACTGATCCCAGTGTTGACCTGCATGGCCCCGCCCCGAACCCGGAGCGGGGCCATGCTCGTTGGCACGGCTTGCGAGGCCGTTACGCCATGAGCGATACCCAAGTAAAGGCGCCAAAGATCGAATTTCCTGTCACGGACTATCCTGTCAAGGTGATCAGCGACACCGGCGTGGGCAACAAGGACAAGATCATCGACATCGTCCGCAAATACGCCAAGATCAACGATGAGCGTGTGGACGAGCGTCAAAGCAGCAACGGCAAGTACACCACCATCCAGTTGCACATCGTGGCGACCGACCAGGATCAGCTGTACAACATCAACAGCGAACTGCGGGCGACCGGTTTCGTGCACATGGTGCTGTGATGCCGGGCACGCTGGGCTTTCGCGAACTCGGCCAGATGGCTTACGAGCCGGTCTGGCATGCCATGCAGCGCTTCACCAACGAACGCGGCAGCGATGCCGCGGACGAAGTCTGGCTCGTCGAGCACCCGCCGGTGTTCACCCAGGGCCAGGCCGGCAAGGCCGAACACCTGCTGCTGCCGGGCGACATTCCGGTGGTGCAGGTGGACCGGGGCGGGCAGGTGACCTACCACGGCCCCGGCCAACTGGTGGCCTACCTGCTGCTGGACGTGCGCAAGCTGGGTTTCGGCGTTCGGGACCTGGTCACGCGCATGGAGCAATGCCTGATCGAACTGCTGGCCAGCTACGGCGTGACCGCAGCGGCCAAGCCCGACGCCCCCGGCGTCTATGTCGACGGGGCGAAGATCGCATCCCTGGGGCTGCGGATTCGCCACGGCTGTTCCTTTCACGGCCTGGCCCTGAACGTGGACATGAACCTGGAGCCGTTTCGACGGATTAATCCCTGCGGCTACGCCGGGCTGGCCATGACCCAGCTGAGCGACCACGCAGGATCGATTGAATTTGCCGAGGTAAGTGCCCGGCTGCGCGCGCAGCTCGTCAAACACCTCGACTATGCTGAGCAGACGACCCTGACGGGCGGAATCGACTGATATGACTACTGATGCAGTGCAAACCATGATCCCGACGCTCGATGTCACTGAGCGCCCGGCCCCGCGTGCCAAGGTCGAAGCCGGCGTCAAGCTGCGCGGCGCCGAGAAGGTCGCACGCATCCCCGTGAAGATCATCCCGACCACGGAGCTTCCCAAGAAGCCCGACTGGATCCGCGTGCGCATCCCGGTTTCGCCGGAAGTCGAGCGCATCAAGACCCTGCTGCGCAAGCACAAGCTGCACAGCGTCTGCGAAGAGGCCTCCTGCCCGAACCTGGGCGAGTGCTTCTCCGGCGGCACCGCGACCTTCATGATCATGGGCGACATCTGCACCCGTCGCTGCCCGTTCTGCGACGTCGGCCATGGCCGTCCGAAGCCGTTGGACGTCAACGAGCCGGAAAGCCTGGCCATCGCCATCGCCGACCTGCGCCTCAAGTACGTGGTGATCACCTCGGTGGACCGTGACGACCTGCGCGACGGCGGTGCCCAGCACTTCGCCGACTGCATCCGCGAGATCCGCAAGCTGTCGCCGAACGTGCAGCTGGAGACCCTGGTGCCGGACTACCGCGGCCGCATGGACATCGCCCTGGAAATCACCGCCGCCGAGCCGCCGGACGTGTTCAACCACAACCTGGAAACCGTGCCGCGCCTGTACAAGGCCGCACGCCCGGGTTCCGACTACCAGTGGTCGCTGACCCTGCTGCAGCGCTTCAAGCAGATGATGCCGCACATCCCGACCAAGTCCGGCCTGATGCTGGGCCTGGGCGAGACCGACGACGAAGTGATCGAAGTCATGAAGCGCATGCGCGAGCATGACATCGACATGCTGACCCTGGGCCAGTACCTGCAGCCGTCCCGCAGCCACCTGCCGGTGCAGCGCTTCGTGCACCCGGACACCTTCGCCTGGTTCGCCGAGGAAGGCTACAAGATGGGCTTCAAGAACGTCGCCTCCGGCCCGCTGGTGCGTTCCTCCTACCACGCCGACGAGCAGGCGAAACTGGTCAAGGCCGAGCTGCTGGGTTCCTGATCCGGCGCTGACCCGAAATCGCCCGCCGCGCCCCAGCGCCCGGCGGGCGTTTTTTTGCCTGGCCTATGCTCGACAGAGACTTTTCCCGCAACCGATGGCTGACAATGCCTCTTCTGTTTGCCGCCGTACCTGACTACTGTGTGCTCACGACTTCACGCAGGGAGATCCATGGATGACCGTTCGACCGACCCACACCCTTTTTCCGCACCGACCCGTGCCGGCGCTGCCGTCCGAAGGGACGATCGGCGTCATCGCGCCCGCAGGGCCGGGCACGCTGGACACGGACAAGGCGGTGCAGTGGATGCGCGCCCGGGGCTACGGGCTGCGGATCTTTCCCGGCGTCTATGAGAAGGACGGTTACCTGGCCGGCAGCGACGAGGTGCGCCTCAATGACCTGCACGCCGCGTTTGCCGATCCCGAGGTCGACGCGATCATCTGCCTGCGCGGCGGCTACGGCACGCCGCGCCTGCTCGACCGCATCGACTACGACCTGCTGGGGCGCCATGCCAAGCCGTTCGTCGGCTACAGCGACATCACCGCGCTGCACCTCGCCATCAGCCGTTACGCCGGGTTCGTGACCTTTCACGGGCCGCTGCTCAACGCCGACCTGCTGGGCGACAAGGAGCCGCCGACGGTCACTTCGTTCTTTGCCATGCTGCGGGGCCAATTACAGGCCGGCAGCGTGATCGCCCACCCGGCGGCCTGGCCGTTGACCACCGTCGAGCCGGGGATCGCCCATGGCCGGCTGCTGGGCGGCAACTTGGCGATGATCGCATCCACGCTGGGCACGCCCTACGAGATCGACGCCGAAGGGGTGATCCTGTTGATCGAGGACGTCAACGAGCCGTTGTACCGCATTGACCGGCTGCTGACCCAGATGCGCCTGGCCGGTCACCTGCGCAAGTTGCGCGGTGTGCTGGTCGGGGATGTGGCGGGGGTAGAGACCGTTGCGCTGAACCGGTTGCTCAAGCAGACCTTCGAACCGCTGCGCATCCCAGTGCTGTCCGGCTGGCGCAGCGGGCATTGCGATCCGAACCTGACCTTGCCGCTGGGGGCGCTGGTGCGGCTGGACGCCGGGAAGCAAGAGTTGCTGCTGGAGCAGGATGTGGTGGTCAGGCAGTAAGCATCCGGCGCCTGCCGGAGCGTATTCGCGGGCAAGCCCGCTGCCACAGGTTCAGTGCGATCCCTGTGGCAGCGGGCTTGCCCGTGATGCTTTTTACTGGGCGCGCAGGCTTTCGAGCAGCTTGTGCGTCGGATAGCCGTCCGCCGGCCAGCCGAACGACTGCTGCGCGCTGCGGATCGCCTTGCGCGTGTTGGCGCCGATGATGCCGTCCGCCGCGCCGGCGTCGTAGTTGCGTGCGCTGAGCAGGTTCTGCAGTTCGATCCGCTCGGTGCGGCTCAGCGGCAGGTCGTCCTTGGGCCAGGTGCCGTTGATCAGGCCGGCGCCGTTGAAGCGCTCCGACAGCAGACCCACCGCCAAGGCGTACGACGAGGAGTTGTTGTACTTGAGGATCGCCCGGAAGTTGTCGAGGATCAGGAACGCCGGGCCACGGTAGCCGGCCGGCAGCAACAGGGCGGCGGACAGCTGATCGGAACCGGCCGGCGCTTGCCCGCCGTTGGGCAGGATCACGCCCAGTTGGCGCCACTCGGCGACGCTCTTGCGGATCGCGCCGTCAGCGAGGGTGTAGTTGAAGCCGCTCGGCAGCTGCACTTCAAAGCCCCACGGCTGACCGCGCTGCCAGCCGGAGCTTTGCAGGTAATGCGCGGTCGAGGCCAGGGCGTCGGCCGGGCTGCCCCAGATGTCGCGGCGGCCGTCGCCGTCGAAGTCCACCGCGTGGGTGTTGTAGGTGGTCGGGATGAACTGGGTCTGGCCCATGGCGCCGGCCCAGGAGCCGAGCATCTTCTCGGGCGTGATGTCGCCCTGTTGCAGGATCTGCAGCGCGGCGATCAGTTGCGCATGGGCAAAGCCCGGGCGGCGGCCTTCGTAGGCCAGGGTCGCCAGTGAGTTGATCACCGACTTGTTGCCCTGGAACTGGCCGAAGTTGCTTTCCATCCCCCACACCGACACCAGTGCCTGGCGGTCCACGCCATAGCGCTGTTCGATGCTCTGCAGGATGCCGGCGTACTGATTGATCAGGGCTTGGCCCTTGCGCACCCGCAGCGGCGAGAGCGCGCCGTCGAGGTATTCCCACACCGGCCGGGCGAACTCCGGCTGGCTGCGGTCGGCGCGGATCACGCTGGCGTCGAAGCTGACGTTGGCGAAGGCGCGGTCGAACACGTCGGCGCGGATCCCGGCGGCGAGGGCGTCCTTGCGAAAGCCTGCCTGCCATTCGGCGAAGGTTTGGGTCGGTTGCAGGTCGAGGTCGTCACCGGAAGGCACGACGGGCGGAACGATGGCCGGGGCGGTGGCCACGGGGGCGGTCTGGAGCGGTTGCGCGTCGGCGGCGGTGGGTTTCTCCGCGCAGGCGACCAGCAACACGAAGCTGGTGGCGGCGATCAATTGGCGCACGGGCCAACGACGGGTAAGGCAAAGGGGCATGCACAGGTCCAGAGGATGTGAATCAGGTGCAGACCTTAACATGGCAAAGGGGTGAAGCGCTTCACGCGGCCAGAAAGTAAGAAGCCTCCCAGCTTTTAGACTGGAAGGCTTCGCGGCGGTAGCTGCCTTTGCCCTTGGCCGGGCGTTCCTGGCGGCTGCGGAACAGCGGTTGGGCGATGATGGATTTGGCCTTGTTGTGGCCATGCTTCGATGGCTTTTTGCTCATGATGTCACTCTCTGAGGGGGGATTTTGCGTGGCAGATGATCTGCCGATGTTCGCGGTCTGTCCAGTCCGGTGATGAACATTGCGGCGAGGAAGCTTGCGCCTTCGCCGCAACGTCCGGCACTTATTCGGCAGGCAACGGCAGGCGCTGTCCGGCCATCAGCAATGACAACCGGCTCAGGCTCATCCACGGCGAGCCCGGTGCCTGGCCCTTGATCTGCGCATCGATGCGCTGGGCTTCGAGCAGCAGTTGCGCCCAGCGTTGGGCCGAGTAGCGTTGCAGGGCCTTGGTCATCAGCGGCTTGCGCTTGTCCCAGACCGGCGGCTTGGACTGGCTGAAGGCCTTGTCCAGCGGCGTGCCCTGGCTGTACTGCTGGGCGATGCTGGCCAGCAGGCGCAGCTCCCGGGCCAGGGCCCAGAGGATCACCGGCGGCTCGACGCCTTCGCCGCGCAGGCCTTCGAGCATGCGCAACGCGTGGGCGGCTTCGCCGTTGAGGATCGCGTCGGTCAGGCCGAACACGTCGAAGCGTGCGCTGTCGGCCACGGCCGCCTGCACGGTTTCGACGGTGATCTGCCCGTCCTCGGCCATCAGCTTGAGCTTTTCGATTTCCTGGGCGGCGGCCAGCAGGTTGCCCTCGACCCGCGCGGCGATCAGTTCCACCGCGTCCTGGCTGGCCGACAGGCCGGCCTGGGACAGGCGCTGGCGGATCCAGCTGGGCAGCTGGTTGGCGTCCACCGGCCAGATCTGCACGAACTGGGTCTGCGCACCTTCGACCAGGGCCTTGCCCCACTTGGTTTTCTGCGCGCTGCCGTCGAGCTTGGGCAGGCTGATCAGCAGCAGGGTGTCTTCGGCCGGGCGCGAGCAGTATTCGATGAGCGCGGCGGCGCCCTTGTCACCGGGCTTGCCCGAGGGCAGGCGCAGTTCCAGCAGGCGCTTTTCGGCGAACAGCGACAGGCTGGCGCCGGCCAGCAGCAGCGTGCCCCAATCGAAGTTGGCGTCGGCGGCGAACACCTGGCGTTCGTCGAAGCCCTGCCGGCGGGCGGCGGAGCGGATGGCGTCGGCGGCTTCCTGGCACAGCAGCGGGTCGTCGCCACTGATGACGTAGACCGGCGCCAGCGTGCCTTGCAGGTGTTTGGCGAGTTGGGCGGGAGCGAGCTTCATAAGAGAAAGCGAACGGGGCGCCTGAGCGCCCCGGACGTCTTACTGCTGCGGCAGTTCGAGCGGCGACTGGCGCGGAGTCTCCGCCTCAGCCTTCTGCGCCGCTTCCAGCGCGTCGGCTTCCGCCTTGGCGCGGGCGTTGGCCTTCTGCTGCAGGTCGTCCAGCTGGGCCGGCGTCAGTTGCTGCAGGCGCAGCATCATGCGCTGAACCAGCTCGCGGCGGGTTTCGCGGCGGGCGTCGTTGGCTTCCTGGTCGGAACCCACCAGGTTGTTGCCGTCGTGGATGAACACCTTCTGCACTTCAAGCTTGTCGCTCTTGAGCAGCAGGTTGTTCTCGCCGCGGATGTCGTAGTTGAGCACGGTGTTGACCTGGTACTCGCCCGTACGGCCTGCGCCGGCATAGCTGAGGATGCGCTGGCTTTCCTGCTCGTCGGCCAGGAACAGCTTGTACGGCGCGCCGGAGACCACCTTGACGCCGCTGGACTCCAGCACCTGGCGCAGTTGGGTCACGGTCTCGCCGTAGGCGTTGCGGGCGCTCAGGTCGAGTTCCTTGATCGCCAGTTCGGTGGTGCCGGTGCCGCGCAGGTGGAAACCGCAGGCGCTCAACAGGACCGCGAGGCCCATCACCAGCAGATTGCGTTTGATCATTGTGTTGCTCCCCTTGAAACCGTGTGGGCCGATGCTGCGGCCCGAAAGGTTTTACAGGGCGCCGGCCGCAGCCGGCGCCCGATCCAATTTAGCTGGCGACGATGTTGACCAGTTTGCCCGGCACCACGATCACTTTGCGGATCGTCAGGCCGTCGACGAAGCGCAGCACGTTCTCGTTGGCGCGGGCCGCGGCTTCGATCTCCTCGCGGGTGGCGCTGGCCGGCATTTCGATCTGGCCGCGCAGCTTGCCGTTGACCTGGATCACCAGGGTCAGGCTGTCCTGCACCAGCGCGCTTTCGTCCAGCGCAGGCCAGGCGGCGTCGATCACGGGGCCGGCGTGGCCCAGGCGGTTCCACAGGTCGTGGCTGATGTGCGGGGTGATCGGCGCCAGCAGCAGCGTCACGGTCTCCAGGCCTTCGTGGATCAGGGCGCGGTCCTGCTCGGTGCCCTGGGCGGCTTTCTCCAGCACGTTCATCAGGGTCATCACCTGGGCGATGGCGGTGTTGAACTTGTGGTTCTGGCCGACGTCGTGGCTGGCCTGCTTGATGGCCTGGTGGATCGAGCGGCGGACGGCCTTCTGCTCGTCGTTCAGGGCGGCGACGTCCAGCTTGCCCGGCAGGCCCTGGACGATATGGGCCTGGGCCAGGCGCCAGACGCGCTTGAGGAAGCGGTGCGAGCCTTCCACGCCGGAGTCCGACCATTCGGCGCTCATGTCGGGCGGCGAGGCGAACATCATGAACAGGCGGCAGGTGTCGGCGCCGAACTGGTCGATCATCGACTGCGGGTCGACGCCGTTGTTCTTCGACTTGGCCATCTTCTCGGTGCCGCCGATCTCCACCGGCAGGCCGTCGGCGATCAGCTTGGCGCTGATGACCTTGGCCTTGCTGTCGCGCTCGAGCTCGACGTCCGCCGGGTTGAACCAGGTGTAGGCGCCGTTGGCTTCGCGGCGGTAGTAGGTCTCGGCGACCACCATGCCCTGGGTCAGCAGGTTCTTGAACGGCTCGTTGGAGCTCACCAGGCCTTCGTCGCGCATCAGCTTGTGGAAGAAGCGCGCGTACAGCAGGTGGAGGATGGCGTGCTCGATGCCGCCGATGTACTGATCCACCGGCAGCCAGTGGTCGGCCGCGGATTTTTCCACCAGGCCGCCTTCGAAGTGCGGCGAGGCGTAGCGGGCGTAGTACCAGGACGACTCGACGAAGGTGTCCATGGTGTCGGTTTCACGCTTGGCGGGCTGGCCGCATTTCGGGCAGGCGCACTCGTAGAATTCCGGCATACGCGCCAGCGGCGAGCCGTTGCCGTCCGGCACCACGTCTTCCGGCAGCACGACCGGCAACTGGTCTTCCGGCACCGGCACGTCGCCGCAAGCGCCGCAGTGGATGATCGGGATCGGGCAGCCCCAGTAGCGCTGGCGGCTGATGCCCCAGTCGCGCAGGCGGAACTGGGTGCGCGAGGCGCCGAGGTTTTTCTTGATCAGGGCGACTTCCATGGCGTCGAACGCGCCGGCGAAGTCCAGGCCGTCGAACTCGCCGGAGTTGATCAGCGTGCCGTGCTCGCCGTAGGCGTCCTGCCACGGGGCCGGGTTGGTGTCGCCGGCGCTGGTGCGCACCACGGACTTGACCGGCAGGCTGTACTTCTGGGCGAACTCGAAGTCGCGCTCGTCGTGGGCCGGAACGGCCATGACCGCGCCGTCGCCGTAGTGCATCAGCACGTAGTTGGCGACCCACACCGGCAGTTTCTCGCCGGTCAGCGGGTGCTCGACGAACAGGCCGGTGGGCAGGCCTTTCTTTTCCTGGGTGGCGACGTCGGCTTCGGCGACGCTGCCGGCCTTGCACTCGGCGATGAACGCCTGCAGCTCAGGGTTGTTCTGCGCGGCCAGGGCGGCCAGGTGGTGCTCGGCGGCCACGGCGACGTAGGTCGCGCCCATCAGGGTGTCAGGACGGGTGGTGAAGACCTTCAGGGTGCCGGTCTCGCCGATGGAATCGACGTTGTACGGGAACTGCACTTCCATCCCGCGGGACTTGCCGATCCAGTTGCGCTGCATGGTCTTGACCTGTTCAGGCCAGCCGGTCAGCTCGTCGAGGCTCTCCAGCAGCTCATCCGCGTAGGCGGTGATCTTGAAGTAGTACATCGGGATTTCGCGCTTTTCGATCACCGCGCCGGAACGCCAGCCGCGGCCGTCGATCACCTGCTCGTTGGCCAGGACGGTCTGGTCGACCGGGTCCCAGTTCACGGTGCCGTTCTTGCGGTAGATCACGCCCTTCTCGAACAGGCGGGTGAACAGCCACTGCTCCCAGCGGTAGTAGTCCGGCTTGCAGGTGGTGACTTCGCGCGACCAGTCCACCGCCAGGCCCAGGCTGCGCAGCTGGGACTTCATGTAGGCGATGTTTTCGTAGGTCCATTTGGCGGGCGCCACGTTGTTCTTCATCGCGGCGTTTTCCGCCGGCATGCCGAACGCGTCCCAGCCCATCGGCTGCAGGACGTTCTTGCCCTGCATGCGCTGGTAGCGGGAGATCACGTCGCCGATGGTGTAGTTGCGCACGTGCCCCATGTGCAGCTTGCCGCTGGGGTAAGGGAACATCGACAGGCAGTAGTAGGTTTCCTTGCCTGGCTGTTCACTGACTTCAAAGGACTTGTGCTCATCCCAGAACGACTGGGCGGCGGCTTCGATTTCACGGGGCTGATAGTGTTCGTGCATGGCTACTTTTGTACTGGATAGGGGTGGCCCAGTCCTCTTCGATGCGACATCGGGGGCGGGTGACGCCAAGTTGGCGTTTCGCGGCCCGGACGGGCTGGAAGTGGAGTGACAGGAAGCGCCGTAGCATACATGACCGCGCTTGGCCTAGGGAAACCCTGATTGCGCCCGTCCGGCCGGGCAAAACGGCTGCGGGGGCCGTTGGTCGCGGCGTGCGGCCGGTTTGTGCAGCGAAGCTAAGCTCCTTAGTGGGGAGTGAGTCTTATCTTCAATGAGGTGAGGGATGGTGGAGTCACAGCAACAGAACGTAACCAAACCCGAGTTGTACGAGCGGTTGATCGACCGTCTGGGCATGGCCCTGGACGCGGCGAGAACCGCGGGACGGCTGCGCGACGAGCGCCCCCTGGAGCTGGAATTGCGCGGCTTGAGCCCCGCCGAGTTCGATCTGGTCAAGGCTTACCTGGATCGCAGTGAACGTGAAGCCCACGGATGTCTGTCACAGGCAGTGAAACAGCTCGATGCAGTGCCTTCGGCCAAGGTCATATGGCTCAAGGACAAGGCGCCCGGCAGAGCGACCGTCAAGGTCCGCACCCTGCAGGCCAAGTAAGCGCATGGCAGGTCAAGAAGCGGATCTTTTCAAGCGGGATCCCACCTTATAGGTTGTCGCGTCGAATCAACCCACTTAGGCTGCGGGCATCTTTGGAGATGCCCGATGCCCTTTCGCTATTTCATCAAACAACTGCTGCTGCCGCCCGGCATCCTTTTCCTGCTGCTGTTGGTCGCCTGGTGGCTGCGCCGCTCACGTCCGCGCCTGGCCGGGCTGTGCTTCGCCCTGGGGCTGGGCGGTTTGTGGCTGATGAGCCTGCCGGTGGTCGTGCAATGGGGCGCCAAGGCCCTGGAGCGCGAGCCGCCGCTGGCCCGTGAGGCCTGGGCGGGGCTTTCGCAACGCGCCGACGCGATTGTGGTGCTGGGTTCCGGGCGCGAGCGCGGCGACCTGGCCTGGGGCGAGGATCAGCCGACCGGCATCGGGCTTGAGCGGCAGCGATATGCGGCGCGTCTGGCCAAGGCCTCGGGGCTGCCGATCCTGACCAGCGGCGGCCTGCATTACGGCACGCCGCCGACGGAAGCCAAGCTGATGGCCGATTCGCTACGCGACGATTTCGGGGTGACGGTGCGCTGGCAGGAAGGCGAGAGCCGCACGACCTGGGAAAACGCCGTGCTCAGCGCCAAGGTGCTGCTGCCCCAGGGCATCAAGCGCGTCGCGGTGGTGACCCAGGCCTGGCACATGCCGCGGGCGGTGTGGTGTTTCGAGCAGGCCGGGTTCGAGGTGGTGCCGGCGCCGGTCGGCTTCCTCGGCACGGACAACGCCCGGCCGTTCGGCGGCTGGTTGCCGGAGTTCAAGTCGATCTGGCAAAGCGGACAGTTGCTGAACGAGGCGGTGGGGCAGGTGGGGTATTCGCTGTTCTATCGAGGGGCTGACGAAGCTGAATGATGCACGGGGCCGATGGCCCCGTCGCGGACAAGTCGAATCGTCGCGCCGCCGCTCCCGCAGCGGCTGTATTCAGGCGCGCCTGACTGTGGGAGCCAGCCTGCTGGCGATGGCGCCGGTGAAGGCGCCGCGAAGCCTTCAGAGGGTCTTGGAGATCCGCCCGGCCATCAGCGCCCAGCCGAACAACAGCACGCACAGAATGATCAACGGCCACGAGCGCCATTGCAGGTACGGCGTCAGATCGTGCATCGGCACCACTTCGCCGTACAGCACGCCTTGCTCGAACTGCGGGATGCTTTCGGTGATGCGGCCGAACGGATCGATCAGGCCGGTGACGCCGTTGTTGGTGGCGCGGATCATCCAGCGTCCGGCCTCCAGGGCGCGCATCTGCGCCATCTGCAAATGCTGAAGCGGGCCGATGGAGGTGCCGAACCAGGTGTCGTTGCTGATGGTCAGCAGCAGGTCGCTGCGGGCGGACAGGCCGGCGGCGAACTCCGGGTATACCACTTCGTAGCAGATGAACGGGGCGATCTGGTAGCCCTTGGCCTGCAGCAACGCCTGGTCGGCCGGGCCGCGGGCGAAGTCGGACATCGGCAGGTCGAAGAACGCGATCAGCCCGCGCAGCAGATCCTGCAGCGGCACGTATTCGCCGAACGGCACCAGTTTCTGCTTCAGGTAGGTGCCGTCGCCTTCGCCGACCACGGTGATGCCGTTGAAGAAGCGCTTCTCGTGGCGCACGGTCTGGCGGATCGGCACCCCGGTGATCAGCGCCGATTTACGCTCGGCGGCGAAGGTGCCCATCATGTTCAGGTAGCCTTCGGCGGACTCCTTGAGCACCGGCACGGCGGTCTCCGGCCAGATCAGCAGATCCACCGGCTTGGACCGGAAGCTCAGGTCGCGGTACAGCGCCAACTGCGCGTTGAGCTGCGCCGGATCCCACTTCATGCTCTGCTCGACGTTGCCCTGGATCGCGGCGACGCTCAGCGGCGCGCCCGCCGGGCTGGTCCAGGCGTGGCCCTTGAGCGCGACGCCCGCCACCCACGGCCCGATCAGCAACAGCAGGCCGGCGGCCACGAAACCCTTGCGGCCGCCGCTGAGCAGGCGCGGCATGTTGTGGAACAGTGCGGCGGTCAGTGCCAGGACGAACGACACCAACCACATGCCGCCCACTGGCGCCAGCCCGGCCAGCGGGCCGTCGAGCTGGCTGTAGCCGGAGTACAGCCAGGGGAAACCGGTGAGGAACCAACCCCGGAACGCCTCCTGGCCGACCCACAACGCCGCGAACGCCAGCGCATCGGCCAGCGGCGCTTCGTTGCGCCGCAGCCAGCGCGCCCAGAGCCAGGCGGGCAGGGCGAAGAACCAGGCGATCGCGGCGGTGAACAGCAGCATCAGGAAACCGGCCAGCAGCACCGAAGCGCCGCCGAAGTGGTGGATGCTGTAGTAGATCCAGCTGGTGCCGGCACCGAACAGGCCGAAGCCGAAGCACCAGCCCCGGCCGAGCGCCTGGCGCGGGCTCAGCTCGCGCAGGCCGGCATAGAACAGGCCCGCCGCCAGCAAGGCCAGCGGCCAGATGTCGAACGGCGCCAGAGAGAGGGTGGTGATTGCGCCGGCCGCCACGGCCAGCAGGTTACCGGGCCAGCCGGGGCGGGTTATCCAGCGCATTTCTATCCTTGGAGGTCAGCGGGCGATTGGGGTCAGTCGCAGCAAGTGGATCCGACGGCTGTCGGCGTTCAGGATGCGGAAGCGGTAAGCGCCGATCTCGGTGATCTCGTTGCGCTTGGGCAGGTGCCCGAACGCGCTCATCACCAGGCCGCCGACGGTGTCGAACTCGTCGTCGGAGAACTCGCTGTCGAAGAACTCGTTGAAGTTCTCGATCGGGGTCAGGGCCTTGATCAGGAAATCGCCGCTGGGCAGCGGCTTGATGTAGCTGTCCTCTTCGACGTCGTGCTCGTCCTCGATGTCGCCGACGATCTGTTCCAGCACGTCTTCGATGGTCACCAGGCCCGCCACGCCGCCGTATTCGTCGATGACGATGGCCATGTGGTTATGGTTGGCGCGGAATTCGCGCAGCAGCACGTTCAGGCGCTTGGACTCCGGCACGAAGGTGGCCGGGCGCAGCAGGTCCTTGATGTTGAAGCTCTCGCCGTTCTCCTTGAGGATCAGCGGCAGCAGATCCTTGGCCAGCAGCACGCCCATCACGTCGTCGTGGCTTTCGCCGATGACCGGATAGCGCGAGTGGGCCGAGTCGACCACGGCGGGGAGAAATTCGCGGGGCGTCTGGGTCGCCTTGATGCTGACCATCTGCGAACGCGGCACCATGATGTCGCGCACCTGCAGGTCGGCGACCTGGATGGCGCCTTCGACGATGGCCAGCGCTTCGCTGTCCAGCAGCTTGTTCTGATGGGCGTCGCGCAGCAGCTCCATCAGCTCCTGGCGGTTCTTCGGCTCGTGGGCAAAAGCCTGGGTGATCTTGCCCAGCCATGACTTCTGCCCGTTGCTCGATCGATCTTCGCTCATAGCGATTACTCTGAATCCTTTGTCGTAACGGTAGGGGATGTTTCGGTTTCGTCGTCCGCGTACGGATCGGGGTAGCCCAGTTCGGCAAGCAACTCGCGTTCCAGGGCTTCCATCTCTTCGGCTTCATCGTCATCGATGTGATCGTAGCCCAGCAGATGCAGGCAGCCGTGAATGACCAGATGGGCCCAGTGGGCGTCGAGCGCCTTGCCTTGCTCGGCAGCCTCGCGCTCGACCACGGCCACGCAGATCACCAGGTCGCCCAGCAGCGGGATGTCGAGAAACTCGTCGGGCACTTCGGCGGGGAACGAAAGGACGTTGGTCGCGTAGTCCTTCTGGCGCCAGGTGCGGTTCAGCTCGCGGCCTTCGGCCTCGTCCACCAGACGGATGGTCATTTCCGAGTCGGCGCTGCGCTGGCGCAGGGCCAGTTCGCACCAACGGCGGAATTCGGCTTCGCTCGGCGCGGGCGCCTCGGTGGCGGTTTGCAGGTCTAGCTCAAGCATCGCGCGGGGGTTCCTTGGCCGCTTCGGTACGGGTCTCGAAGCGCTCGTAGGCTTCGACGATGCGCTGCACCAGCGGATGGCGCACCACGTCCTTGGGCTGGAAATGGGTGAAGCTGATGCCCGGCACGTCCTTCAGCACCTCGATCACATGGTGCAGCCCGGACTTGGTGCCGCGCGGCAGGTCGACCTGGGTGATGTCGCCGGTGATGACGGCGGTCGAGCCGAAGCCGATCCGGGTCAGGAACATTTTCATCTGTTCGACGGTGGTGTTCTGGCTTTCGTCGAGGATGATGAAGCTGTTGTTCAGCGTGCGGCCGCGCATGTAGGCCAGCGGCGCGACTTCGATCACCTGGCGTTCGATCAGCTTGGCCACGTATTCGAAGCCGAGCATTTCGTAGAGCGCGTCGTAGAGGGGGCGCAGGTACGGGTCGATCTTCTGGGCCAGGTCGCCGGGCAGGAAGCCGAGCTTTTCGCCCGCCTCGACCGCCGGGCGCACCAGCAGGATGCGCCGCACCTGTTCACGCTCCAGCGCGTCCACGGCACAGGCCACGGCCAGGTAGGTCTTGCCGGTGCCGGCCGGGCCGATGCCGAAGTTGATGTCGTTGCCGAGGATTTCCTTCACGTAGCGCAGCTGATTCAGGCCGCGTGGGCGAATCATGCCTTTCTTGGTGCGCAAGGCGACGGACGGTTCGGCGGGGGAGTGCTTGTCCAGTTCTTCGACGGCCGATTCCTGCAGGTACAGGTGCACCATGTCCGGCGACAGCTCCGTACCCTTGGTTTCCCGGTACAGGCGGCGCAGCAGGTTTTCCGCGGAAGTGGTGTGCTTGGGTTCGCCGATCAGTTCGAACTGGTTGCCGCGGTTGCGGATCTCGATGGCCAGGCGCTGTTCGATCAGGCGCAGGTGCTCGTCGAACTGCCCGCACAGATTGGCGAAGCGACGAGCCTCGAAGGGCTCAAGGATGAAGCGATGGGGTTCTATGGGTGCGTTCAAGGTCGTATTTAGCCGCCCTGGGGCAATAATGATGAAATCAAGGATAACGCCAGTGGCGTGGGTGCGAAAGCTCTTAAATCTTGCAAGGTGAATGGCCGACGTTGCGGGGGCGGGCAAGCCCGTTCCCGCCGTTGTTCTGTACCGTCAGCCGATCAGCGAGCCGCGAAGCGAGTGCGGCTGCGCCGAATCGATGTGCACGTCGGCGAACTGCCCGATCAGGGTCGGATTGTCGCAGCGGAAGTTGACGATACGGTTATTCTCGGTGCGCCCCTGCAGTTCGCCCGGATCTTTCTTCGAGTAGTCGGTGACCAGGATGCGCTGGGTGGTGCCGACCATTTGTCGGCTGATCTCGAAGCCTTGCTGGTTCAGGCGGTGCTGCAGCGCGTTCAGGCGTTCCTTTTTCAGCTCTTCAGGGGTGTCGTCTGCCAGGTCGGCCGCCGGGGTACCCGGGCGCTGGCTGTAGACGAACGAGTAGGAGAAGTCGAAGCCGACGTCGGCGATCAGCTTCATGGTCTGTTCGAAGTCTTTCTCGGTCTCGCCGGGGAAGCCGACGATGAAGTCGGAGCTGATGCAGATGCCCGGCACGGCGGCGCGCAGTTTGCGCAGCTTGGACTTGTACTCCAGCGCCGTGTGGTTGCGCTTCATGGCCGCCAGGATCCGGTCGGAGCCCGACTGCACCGGCAGGTGCAGGTGCTTGACCAGCTCCGGCACTTCGGCGTGGGCCTGGATCAGGCTGTCGGAGAACTCCAGCGGATGCGAGGTGGTGTAGCGGATGCGGTCGATGCCGTCGACGGCTGCGACCACCCGGATCAGCTCGGCCAGGTCCGCCAGGCGGCCGTCGTGGGTCAGGCCGCGGTAGCCGTTGACGTTCTGCCCGAGCAGGGTGACTTCGCGCACGCCGTTTTCGGCCAGGTGGATGATCTCGGCGATCACGTCGTCGAACGGCCGGCTGACTTCCTCGCCGCGGGTGTAGGGCACCACGCAGAACGTGCAGTACTTGCTGCAGCCTTCCATCACCGACACGTAGGCGCTCGGGCCGTCGATGCGCGGCTCGGGCAGGTGGTCGAACTTCTCGATCTCCGGGAACGAGACGTCCACCTGCGGCAGCTTGCTGATGCGTGCGGCGTCGATCATTTCCGGCAGGCGGTGCAGGGTCTGCGGGCCGAACACCACATCGACGTAGGGCGCGCGGTCGCGGATCGCCGCGCCTTCCTGGCTGGCCACGCAGCCGCCGACGGCGATGACCATCTCCGGGTTGGCCAGTTTCAGTTCGCGCCAACGGCCGAGCTGGGAGTACACCCGGTCCTGGGCGCGTTCGCGGATCGAGCAGGTGTTGAGCAGAATCACGTCGGCGTCTTCGGCGCGGGCGGTGACTTCCAGGGCCTGGTGTTCACCCAGCAGATCGACCATGCGCGAGCTGTCGTACTCGTTCATCTGGCAGCCGTGGGTTTCGATGTAGAGCTTTTTGGCCATGGATTCAGGTCGTCACGTGATTCGAAGAACCGCGCATTATAGGGAACATGTCCAAAGGTTCCTACCGCTGCGCGACCGGTGCCTGTGCTATAGTTTGCGCCCTCATTTTTGCCCCGATGTGTTGTCCGCCCGCCATGACCAAACGCGAAGCTCCGATCTACAAGGTGATTTTCCTCAACCAGGGCCAGGTGTTCGAAATGTACGCCAAGCAGATCTACCAAAGCGATCTGTGGGGTTTTCTGGAAGTGGAAGAGTTCGTCTTCGGCGAGCGCACCCAGGTGGTCGTGGATCCGAGCGAAGAGAAGCTCAAGGCCCAGTTCGAAGGCGTGGTGCGCAGTTTCGTCCCGATGCATTCGATCGTGCGCATCGACGAGGTCGAGCGCCTCGGCACGCCGAAGATCAGCGAGGCCCGGGCCGGCACCGGCAACGTGATGCCGTTTCCGATGCCGATGCCTGAGAAGTAAGCCACGGCTCACTTGCCGCACTCACGGCAGACCAGCGGGTTTCAGGGCAGCGGCGAGAAAGGCGTGCGCCCGTCCGCGCTCTGCAGTTCCATCAGGTATTTACGGAAAATTTGCCCCAGCACCTGGGTGGCGGTCTCGAGGTCTTCTCGGGGCATCTTCTCGGCGACTTCGTCGGCGGTGTCCAACGCATCCTCGGCGCCGTTGACCGCCGCCATCTTCAGCACGATATAGGCCTGGATGTTGTTGGCCTGCACGCCTTCGCCGTGGAAGAACATGGTGCCGAGCTTGAACTGCGCCTGGGCGTGGCCCTGCAGCGAGGCCTTTTCGAAGTAGTTGAGGGCTTGGTTGAGGTCGCGCGGTGCGTTCTTGCCGTCGTAGTAGAATTCGCCCAACTCGTATTGCGCTTGCGCATCCCCTTCGTCCGCAGCCTTCTGGCAGGCGGCGAGGGCCTGCGTGACGTCTTGCGGCTGGGTGTTGAGGGTGCAACGCCCCATCGCCGGGATCAACAACGAGTTGCCGCCTGCCTGTGCATGTGCAAGCAGCGGCTGAAGGAGCAACAGGCAGCCCAAGGCAAGGGTGCGGCCGGTGCGGTTCATGGGAATCGACTTACCTCTGAAGGGCACGCGGACCCGTCGAGGGATCCAATAAGCGCGCATTATGAAATAAGCAGGCCCAACCTTACAAAGTCTTTACTCGATTTTCTGCTGCGCGGAGCGCTGGTCGCCCGGTTTGCAGGCGATTGTCGGCGGCGATGCAGGAAAAAACGCTCAGGTGTAGGCAAACGCTGACGCCGGCATTGGCCAACGTCAGCGTCAGGGCGGATTACTTCAGGGCGGCGAAGGCGCGCTCTGCGGCGTCCAGGGTCAGTTTCAGTTCCGCTTCGCCGTGGGCGATGGAGGTGAAACCGGCTTCGAAGGCGCTCGGCGCCAGGTACACGCCGCCTTCGAGCATCAGGTGGAAGAAGCGTCCGAACAGCGCGGCGTCGCTGGCCATCACATCGTCGAAGGTGACGATGTCGTCGGCGCCGCTGAAGTACAGGCCGAACATGCCGCCGGCCTGGGTGGTCACGAACGGGATGCCGGCGGCGTCGGCGCGTTGCTGCAGGCCGTCGAGCAGGCGGGTGGTGTAGTCGGTCAGCTCGGCGTGGAAGCCCGGACGGCTGATCAGGCGCAGGGTGGTGAGGCCGGCGGCCATGGCCAGCGGGTTGCCCGACAGCGTGCCGGCCTGGTAGACCGGGCCCAGCGGCGCGATGCGCTGCATGATCTCGCGCTTGCCGCCGAAGCAGCCGACCGGCATGCCGCCGCCGATGATCTTGCCGAAGGTGGTCAGGTCCGGCGTCACGCCGTAGTGGGCCTGGGCACCGCCGAGGGCGACGCGGAAACCGGTCATCACTTCGTCGAAGATCAGTACGACGCCGTGGCGGTCGCACAGGCTGCGCAGGCCTTCGAGGAAGCCCGGCGCCGGCGGCACGCAGTTCATGTTGCCGGCCACCGGCTCGACGATGATGCAGGCGACGTCCTGGCCGACTTCGGCGAGCATCTTCTCGACGGCGCCGATGTCGTTGAACGGCAGGGTCAGGGTGTGCTTGGCGAATGCCGCCGGCACGCCGGCCGAGCTCGGCACGCCCTGGGTCAATGCGCCGGAGCCGGCCTTGACCAGCAGGCTGTCGGAGTGGCCGTGGTAGCAGCCTTCGAACTTGATGATGCTGTCGCGGCCGGTGAAGCCACGGGCCAGGCGGATGGCGCTCATGGTCGCTTCGGTGCCGGAGCTGACCATGCGCACCATGTCCATCGACGGCACCAGCGAGCAGACCAGGTCGGCCATCTCGGTTTCCATGGCGGTCGGGGCGCCGTAGGACAGGCCGTGCTCCAGTTGCTTGCGCACGGCGTCCAGCACGTCCGGATGGCTGTGGCCGAGGATCATCGGGCCCCACGAACCTACGTAATCCACATAGCGCTTGTCGTCTTCGTCGGTGACGTAGGCGCCTTCGGCATGCTTGAAGAACAGCGGGGTGCCGCCGACGCTCTTGAACGCGCGGACCGGCGAGTTGACGCCGCCGGGGATGTGTTTCTGGGCATTGGCAAACAGGGTTTCGGAACGGGACATGATCGGGCTCTCGAAGGTCAGGATTTGAACAATTCATTGAATGCGCGGGCGCGGCGCGTCACCTCGGCGGTGCTGTCGGCACCGAACAGGCCGTGGACGACCGCCAACAGGTCGGCGCCGTGGGCCACCAGCGGGGCGGCGTTGTCCAAGGTGATGCCGCCGATCGCGCAGATCGGCAGATGCAGCGTGCGGCGGGCCTCGTCGAGCAGGCCGAGGCTGCAGCTCGGGGCGCCGGGCTTGGTGCTGGAGTTGAAGAAGCGGCCGAAGGCGGCGTAGCTGGCGCCTTCCTTCACCGCCTGTTCGGCCAGGTCGAGCTGCGCGCGGCAGGTCGAGCCGATGATCGCCTTCGGTCCCAGCAGGGCGCGGGTCGGCGACAGCGGGCCGTCGGTCTGGCCCAGGTGCACGCCGACGCCCAGGCGGGCGGCCAGCTCGGCGTCATCGTTGATGATCAGGCGGGTGCCGTGGCGCTCGCACAGCTCGCGCAAGGCTTCGGCCTCGCGCAGGCGGCGGGCGTCGTCGCCGCTCTTGTCGCGGTATTGCAGGAGGGTGACGTCGCCTTCCAGCGCCGCCTCCACGTAAGGCAGAAACTTGCCCGCCAGCAGCGTGCTGTCGGTGATGGCGTACAGGCCACGTAATTTCATCGCACAGGCCTCCCGGCGTCAGGCGCGGAACATCAGGTGCGCCGCGTCAGCGGCGCTGCATCAGGCGCAGAAGTCCAGCGGCAGGCGGCGCGGCACGAACTGGCCTTTGCCCAGCCGCTCGGCGTCGCGCAGGGTGCGCCAGGTGTAGTCCAGGGCGCTGCGCACGGCGCTGGCCAGGTCTTCGCCCAAGGCCAGCCGACCGGCCAGGGTGCTGGCCAGGGTGCAGCCGGAACCGTGGTAGCTGCCCGGCAGGCGCTGGCAGAGGAAGGTCTCGCGCAGGCCGTCGCGGCTGTACAGGCGGTTGTGGATTTGCGTCTCGTCGCCGTGGCCGCCGGTGATCAGCAGGTGTTTGACGAACGGCAGGAGCTTTTCTGCGCACTCGTCCGCGGTGCCTTCGGGCAGTTCGGCGAGGATCCGCGCCTCGGGCAGGTTCGGGGTAGCGATGGCGGACAGCGGCAGCAGGCGTTCGCGAATGGCGTAGCCGACCTCGTCCTTGCCCAGGCGTCCGCCGCCGCCGGCGCGCAGCACCGGGTCGCAGACCACCGGCAGGTGCGGGTGCGCCTGGAGCAGTTCGACGACTGTGTCGACCATTTCCAGGGAACCGAGCATGCCCAGCTTCACCGCCGCGACGTCGGAATCGTTGAGCACGGCATTGGCCTGGGCCAACACCCACTCGCGGTCGAGGACGCGGAAATCGGTGACGTTGACCGTGTCCTGCACGGTCAGGGCGGTGACGGCCGGAGCCGCATGGCAACCCTGGGCGAGCAGGGCTTCGATATCTGCCTGCAGGCCGGCGCCGCCACTGGGGTCGTGGCCGGAGAGACAGAGGACAACGGGGCGGGAGCTATAGGTATTCATGGTGCGCGAGCTTACCACCAATCCCGGTGTGCGGGTTCAGCTGTGGTGAGGGAGCTTGCTGCCGCCGGGCCGCAAAGCGGCCTCGATGCGCCATTCTGCCGACACATCCGGATCAATGGCATGGCGGCGGATCGGGAGCAAGCGCCGTCCCGCAACGGACTGTACTGTCACAATCTGACCAAGCCAACAGCTCTAGCCCGGTACTTTGCTCTGAAACGCCCGTTCTAGAGCCTCTGTCGGAAAAATTTCCATGGTGCTCAATGGCCATCAACGGCTATGCTAGAGTGGATCCAAACCAATAACAGGTAATACCGGTTTTACGTCTTCTCAAAGGGAATGGGGGGCTTCCTGACGCAACCGGACAAGCCACGCTGGGGCTTCAATGCGCTATTTGCTGATGTTGCTGTTCTGCTTGCCCCTCCTGGCGAGCGCCGTCGAGTTCGACGAATTCACCCAGAGCCTCCCCCTGGGCCGATCCCTGCAAGTGTTCGAAGACCCGAGCGGTCAGGCGACCTTCGCCGATGTCCGCGCGCAAGACGCTGCCGGCCGCTTCAAGCCGCATGACAAGGCCACGCTCAACGCCGGCTATTCGCGCTCGGCGTTCTGGCTGAAGATCGATCTGCTTTACCGCCCGAACAATCCGGCGGCGCAGCGCACCTGGCTGCTGGAGCTGGCCTACCCGCCGCTCGACCACCTGGACCTCTACCTGCCCGATGCGACGGGCGCCTACCGCCTGACGCGCCAGACCGGCGATGCCCTGCCGTTCGCCAGCCGCGAGATCCGCCAGAACAATTACCTGTTCGACCTGGCCTTCGAACCGGGCCAGGCGCAGACCGTTTACCTCAGGCTGGCCAGCGAAGGCTCGATCCAGGCCCCGGTGACGCTGTGGTCGAGCACCGCCTACCTGGAAGGCCAGCCGGTGCGCCTGTACGTGCTGGGCATCATTTATGGCGTGCTGCTGGGGATGCTGGTGTACAACCTGTTCATCTACCTCAGCGTGCGCGACACCAGTTACCTCTATTACATCTTCTACATCGCCTCGTTCGGCCTGTACCAACTGTCGGTCAACGGTGCGGCGGTGGAGTACTTCTGGCCTGACAACCCGTGGTGGGCCAACGCCGCCACGCCGTTCTTCATCGGCTGTGCGGGGCTGTTCGGCAGCCAGTTCGCCCGCAGCTTCCTGCAGACCAAAGACCACAGCCGCTGGCTCGACCGGCTGCTGATCGCCCTGATCGTGTTCGGCGCGCTGGTGGTGGGCCTGTCGCTGATGACCAGTTACGGGCTGGCGCTGCGCCTGGCGACGACCCTGGCGCTGACCTTCACCGTGGTGATCTTCGCCGCCGGGATCCTGGCCTGGTGGCGCGGCCTGCGGGTGGCGCGCTATTTCATCATTGCGTGGTCGGCGTTCCTGCTCGGCGGGGTGGTCAACACCCTGATGGTGCTGGGCGTGCTGCCGAACGTGTTCCTGACCATGTACGCCAGCCAGATCGGCTCGGCCATCGAAGTGGCGCTGCTGTCGCTGGCCCTGGCCGACCGCATCAACGCCATGCGCGAGCAGCAGGCCCAGACCCTGCTTGAGGCCGGGCAGAAACTGGAAGTGCTCAACCAGCAACTGGCCCACAGCAACAAGCTCAAGGACGAGTTCCTGGCGACCCTGACCCACGAGTTGCGCACGCCGATGAACGGCGTGATCGGCTCGCTGGAACTGATGCAGACCGTCGAACTGGATCCGGAACTGGAGCAATACCAGCAGACCGCCGCTGGCTCCGCCCGGGACATGATGCGCATGGTCAACGGCATTCTCACCCTCACCGAACTGCAGGCCGGCAAGCTCAAGGCGACGTCGGGCAGCTTCAGCCTGCGGGGGGTGATCGAGGCGTTGCGGGTGCAGTTCGACGGCAATGCGTCGAGCAAGGCCCTGGATTTCAAGGTCGATGTGCTGCCGACCTTGCCCGACCGCCTGCACGGCGACAGCGGCAAACTGGCGCAATGCCTGGAATGCCTGTTGGACAACGCGATCAAGTTCACCCGGGTCGGCGGGCTGGCCCTGCGGGTCACCGGCAAGCCGTCCCAAGGCAACCGGTTGGCGCTGTCGTTCGCGGTGATCGACACTGGCATCGGCTTCACCGACCTGGGCGAGGCGACGCTGTACCAGCGGTTCTTCCAGCTCGACGGCTCGATGACCCGGGAGTACGGCGGCCTGGGCGTCGGCCTGGCGATCTGCCGGCAACTGGTCGAATTGTTGGGCGGCAAGCTCACCCACCGTTCCGAGCCCGGGCGCGGCAGCCGGTTCCAGCTGGATGTCGAATTCGAACTGCCGGCGCTCGAACCTGCTCCCGTCTCGCTGCACAGCGCTGACGGCACGCGGGTGCCGCAGGATTGCACCGTTCTGTTGGTGGACGACAACAGCGTCAATCAACTGGTCATGCGCGGCATGCTGCTCAAGCTCGGCTTCCGGGTGCGCACGGCCGACCACGGCGAGGCGGCGCTCGAATGCCTGCAGCGCGAAACGTTCGACGCGGTGCTGATCGATTGCCAGTTGCCGCCGCTGGACGGCGCGTCGCTGTGCTGCCGGATCCACGATCTGCCCGGTTGCGCCCACCTGCCGGTGTTCGTCCTGGCGCTGGGGGCCGAGCGGGAGCGCTGTGCGGCGGACGCCGTGATCGACTACCTGGGCAAACCGGTGAAATTCGAAGAGTTGCAGGCGGCTCTGGAGCGCCGGGTGTTGTGTCGCTGATAGGGTGAAACCGCCGAGAGTTCGGCGCAAATGACACTTTGTCCGGCCACGGCGCGGTGCTTAACTGAACGCCTGGCAGACAGGAGGAGCCCCGTCATGAACCTGCATCAGTTCGCCGAAACCCACGAAGTCACCAACCAGCCGCCGTCGCTGGACGGCGCCAACCTGTACCGCATCGACCTGCCGCTGCAGGAGTGGTCGCGGCGCTTCGGCGCCGGTTGGGCCGAGTCGCGGATCGACGCCTACGGCGCCCTGGCCGGCGGGCCATTGATGGAGGCCGGGTTCCTCGCCAACCAGAACAAGCCGGTGTTCGCCAGCCATGACCGCTACGGCCACCGCATCGACCTGGTGGAGTTCCACCCCGCGTACCACGAGCTGATGCGCACGGCCATCGAGCACGGCCTGACCTCGCTGCCCTGGGCTCATCCGCAGGACGGCGCCCATGTGGCGCGGGCGTCCATGACCTACCTGCATAGCCAGGCCGAGGCCGGCAGCGGCTGCCCGCTGACCATGACTTTCGCCAGCGTGCCGGCGATGCGCCTGCAGCCGGACCTGGCCGAGCGCTGGCTGCCGAAGATCCTCGCCACCGAATACGACCCGCGCAACGTCGGCATGGTCCACAAGGCGGGCGTGACCATCGGCATGGCCATGACCGAGAAGCAGGGCGGCACCGACGTGCGCGCCAACACCACCAAGGCGTTCCCCGTGGGCGCCGGCGGCCCGGGCCAGGCCTATGAGCTGGTGGGGCACAAGTGGTTCTGTTCGGCGCCGATGTGCGATGCGTTCCTGACCCTGGCGCAGACCGACAAGGGCCTGAGCTGTTTCCTGCTGCCGCGCCACCGCCCGGACGACACGCGCAACCAGTTCTATATCCAGCGCCTGAAGAACAAGCTCGGCAACTGCTCCAACGCCTCCAGCGAAGTGGAGTTCCGCGGGGCGCTGGCGTGGATGGTCGGCGAGGAGGGGCGCGGGGTGCCGACCATCATCGAGATGGTCGCCATGACCCGGTTCGACTGCATGGTCGGCTCCAGTTCGCTGATGCGCCAGGCGCTGACCCAGGCCAGCCACCACTGTGCGCACCGCAAGGTGGGCGGCAAGCTGCTCAGCGAGCAGCCGCTGATGCAGAACGTGCTGGCCGACCTGGCGCTGGAAAGCGAAGCGGCGCTGGCCCTGAGCCTGCGCATGGGCCGGGCGCTGGACCGTCTGGACGACCGCCACGAAGCGCAGTTCGCGCGGTTGGTGACGGCGGTGGGCAAGTATTGGATCTGCAAGCGCGCCCCGGCCATGATCAACGAAGCCGCCGAGTGCATGGGCGGTGCCGGCTACGTCGAAGACAGCATCCTGCCGCGGCTGTACCGCGAGGCGCCGGTCAACTCGACCTGGGAAGGTTCCGGCAACGTGCAGTGCCTGGATGTGCTGCGCGCCCTGTCGAAAGAGCCGGGCGTGCTCGACGGGCTGTTCCATGAACTGGGCGACGGCCACGGCGACCCGCGCCTGGCCGCGCACATCCAGCGGTTGCAGGCGGCGTTCAAGGACACCGGCGACATCCAGTACCGCGCGCGGCAACTGACCGAAGACATCGCCCTCGGCCTGCAGGCGAAGCTGTTGCTGGAGGCCGGGAATGCGGCGGTCAGCGACGCCTTCATCGCCAGCCGCCTCGGCGGCGCGGGCCGGGTCTATGGCGCATTGCCCCGTGGCGTGGACGTGGCGGCCATTGTCGCCCGCTCGACGCCGCAGGGTTTCTGATCCCGCCCCGATCCCACAAGGGGGGCGCCAGGCACAAAACACTGTGGGAGCCAGCCTGCTGGCGATGGCGTCAGCTCATGCGCCGCAGGGCAAAGCCGAGACGGTTGCTCCCACAGGTTTGCGCTTTGCCTCAAGGATTGCGGCAAAGCCAATCGCCACTGTTCCCGTGACGCCGCGTTGCAGGCAAGATGAAGGCCTGCAAGACAGAACACAGGAAGCTGACCGTGACCGAAGCGTTTATTGTCGTTCAAACCGCCGAACAGGCCGTGGACCTCTTGGCCGAGCTGCACGAGCGGGCCACCACGGCGCTGAGCACGGCGCTCAAGCGTTACCTCAAGGACCGCGCCGAACCGGACGCCGCACAGCGCGCCCTGTTCCGTTACCCCGAACTGCGCCTGACCTACCACTGCCAGGGCGAAGTCCCGCAGACCACCCGCGCCTACGCCAAGGTGCAGCTGCCGGGCACCTACAGCGTCACCGTCACCCATCCCAAGGCGTTTCGCAAATACCTGCTGGAGCAGCTGACGCCGCTGATGCACGACTTCACCGTCACCGTTGAAGTGGGCGTCAGCGAGCAGAACATCCCGTACCCGTACGTGGTCGAGCAGGGCGATGAGCTGGCCGGTTCAGGCGTCACCGCCGCGGTGTTGGCGCGGGTGTTCCCGAGCACCGACCTGTCCGCCGCCACCGACGGCATCGCCGACGGCCTCTACGACTGGGAAAACACCGACCCTCTGCCGCTGGCGCTGTTCGACGCCGCGCGGGTGGACTTCTCCCTGCGCCGGCTGGTGCACTACACCGGCAGCGACTGGCGCCACGTGCAGCCGTGGATCCTGCTGACCAACTACCACCGCTATGTCGACCAGTTCATCGTCCACGGCCTTGAGCAACTGCGCCGCGACCCGCGTTTCGTGCGCATGGTGCTGCCGGGCAACGTGATCATCGAGAAGGGCATGGATCACGGCGAGGCCTCGGCCATCGCCGCCGGCGTGGTGTGGCACCGTTACCAGATGCCGGCCTACCACCTGATCGCCAGCGACGGCCACGGCGTGACCCTGGTGAACATCGGCGTCGGCCCGTCCAACGCCAAGAACATCACCGACCACCTGGCGGTGCTGCGTCCGCACTGCTGGCTGATGATCGGCCACTGCGGCGGCCTGCGTCAGTCGCAGACCATCGGCGACTACGTGCTGGCCCACGCCTACATGCGTCGCGACGGGATCCTCGACCGGGTGGTGCCGCCGAACATTCCGATTCCGGCCCTGGCCGAGGTGCAGCTGGCGTTGCAGCAAGCGGCGGCCAACGTCACCGGCGACAAGGGCGACGACCTGAAGAAGCGCCTGCGCACCGGCACCGTGCTGACCTACGACGACCGCAACTGGGAACTGCGCTGGGCCCAGGAGCGTCCTCTGATCAACCTGTCCCGCGCTGTGGCGGTGGACATGGAAAGCGGCACCATCGCCGCGCAAGGCTATCGCCTGCGGGTGCCGTACGGCACGCTGCTGTGCGTGTCGGACAAGCCGCTGCACAGCGAGATCAAGCTGCCCGGTTCGGCCAACGCCTTCTATGAGCGTGCGGTCAGCCAGCACCTGAAGATCGGCATCGAGGCGGTGGATCTGCTGCGCACCGAACTCAACTCGCTGCACTCGCGCAAGCTGCGCAGCTTCGACGAACCGCCGTTCCGCTGACGGTTTGCCGTGGCCATTTGGCGGTCGGGGCACTAGCATGGTCGGCCCTGACCGTCAGATGTTGTTTTGCCCATGTCCCGTGCCCAACGCCCGCCTTCCCGCCGCCCCGGCGCGAAGCCATCCCCGACAGCCCCTCGCCGTGTCGCCAAGGCGCCGCCGGCCGAGCCGAAGCTGATCCTGTTCAACAAACCGTTCGATGTGCTGACGCAGTTCAGCGACGGCGAAGGGCGGGCGACGCTCAAGGACTACATCGACGTGCCCGGCATCTACCCGGCCGGCCGCCTGGACCGCGACAGCGAAGGCCTGTTGCTGCTGACCAACGACGGCCAGTTGCAGGCGCGCATCGCCGACCCCAAGCACAAGTTGGCCAAGACCTACTGGGTACAGGTGGAGGGCGAGCCGAGCGCGGAGCAGTTGCAGCGCCTGCGTGACGGCGTCGAGCTCAACGACGGCATGACTTTGCCCGCCGAAGCGCGGCAGTTGGACGAGCCTGAGCTGTGGCCGCGCAACCCGCCGGTGCGCTTTCGCAAGAGCGTGCCCACGAGCTGGCTGGAACTGGTGATCCGGGAGGGCCGCAACCGTCAGGTGCGGCGGATGACGGCGGCGGTGGGGCTGCCGACCTTGCGGCTGGTGCGGGTCAGGATCGGCGGGTGGACGCTCGACGGCCTCGATCAGGGCCAGTGGAAGGAAGTGCCGGCGCGCTTATAGGGCGCCGGACTCGATCAGGCCGATCACCACGCTTTTGATGATGAAGGCGGCCACGCCCAGACCCAGCACGAAGAACAGGATGAACGAGCCGAAGCGCCCGGCCTTGGATTTCTTCGCCAGGTCCCAGACGATGAAGCCCATGAAAATGATCAGGATGCTGACCAGGCCAGTCATCATCCACTCTTCGAACAGTGCTGGATCCATCGGACATCTCCGGCGCGTGCGGCTTGAAAGGGCGGCGGGGAGTATACGCCAAGGGCGGCGGCGCGGGGATCGGCCTGCGGCGGTGTGCCGCAGTCATCCGTCGCCGGCATCGGCGGTGTCCGGTGCACCGCCATCGCCAGCCGGCTGGCTCCCACAGGGGATCGCGTATGTCCGCAAAGCTGCTGTCACCCCAAACCCTGCAGGAGCTTGCCTGCAAGCGATGAGGCCGGCATTGCCGACATCCTGGTGACCGGTCTGTGAAGGGGCCTTCAGCTGCGCAGGTGGGTCAACGGCAGTTCGGTGCTGTTCAGGACCTGGTTGAGCACGAAGCTGGAGCGCACGCTGGTCACCCCTTCGATCCGGGTCAGGTGGCCCAGCAGCAGTTTCTGGTAATGATCCATGTCCGGCACCACCACCTTCAACTGATAGTCGGCATCCACCCCGGTCACCAGGCTGCATTCGAGCACCTGCGGCAGGGTGCGGATCGCCGCCTCGAAGTTCTCGAAACGCTCCGGCGTGTGCCGGTCCATGCCGATCAGCACATAGGCGGTCAGGCTCAGGCCGAGCATCTTGCGGTCGAGCAGGGCGACCTGGCGCGAGATGTAGCCGTCGTCCTCCAGTTGCTTGACCCGGCGCGAGCATGGCGAGGGCGACAGACCGATGCGTTCGGCCAGCTCCTGGTTGGAGATGCGGGCGTCGCGCTGCAGCTCCGCCAAAATGCTCAGGTCGTAACGGTCGAGTTTGCTCATCAATCTGTCCTTTGTGCTGTCTATTGCGGCGGATTATCTATCCAGGGTTAAAAATTGCGCAAGCGGTGTTTATTTGAGCAATCTTCGCAATCATCTGTCGCGGCGTCCGGCCTATCCTTATCACCAGAATCACTGCTCGGTAACACAGTCCACTGCGGCCGCCCAATCAGGCCTGCCGCGGCCGCCGCCCCCACCGGGGACGCGCCGGCCCCCGAGCTGCACACTGTCCAGAAGACGGGGTGAGGTGAGCCGGCGCCACAAGCGTCGAGCCAGGACGAAGTTCTCTGAAGGGGAGGCCGACGGGTCTCCCCTTTTTCTTGCCTGCGATTTGCCTGCCTTCGCGTGTGCGCGGCTCAATAAATAAATGCCGTGACTGATAACCTGTAGCAGAACCCGGTGTGTCGATTCCCGGTCTTAGCTACAAGCCCTAACCCCCGCAGTGAGGAATTTCATGAAGTCGCGCATCTGGCGTCTGGCCGGTGTTGGTTTGCTGTGTGTGAGTGTCGGTGCGCAGGCGCTGGCCGATGAGCCGCAGAATCGCGGCCCGGACGGCGGCAGACGCGGGCCGGGGCATCAGGGCAACAATCAGGGGCGGGACGGCGAGCATCAGTCCCATGGGCAGAACGGCCCGCAGCAGAATCAGCCGCGCTCGCAGAACAACGAGATCATCCGCGGCGACAACAGCCGCCAGTTCGAGCACAACGGCCAGCAGCCTGGCAATGGCCAGTGGCAGAACAACGGCCAGCAGCACGGCAACGGCCAGTGGCAGGGCCACGACCAGAACCGCGAGCGCCCGGCCTACAACCCCAACCCGGTGCGCCAGCCGCCGCCACCGCCGCAACTGCCGGCCAACAGCCTGCCGATCCAGCCGCGGCCCGACACCGTGCGCCAGACTCAGGAGCCGCGCCCCGGCTACTACCGCGACGAGCGTCCGCAGAACGGCGGCTACCACCAGACCTGGCAGACCGGCAACCGGCCCGACGACCACCGCTGGCCCGGCCGCCCGGACGGTCGCGGCAACGGCTGGGGCCCCGGCCCGCAGTACCGGCCGGGCCATGTGATCGACCGCTTCCCGGACCGGGACTTCCGCGTGCCCTACCGCGGCCAGGACTATTTCTATTCCGGCGGCTACTGGTATCGCCCGCAGGGCCCACGCTACATCGTGGTTCAGCCGCCCCGCGGGATCCGCATCCAGTACCTGCCCGACTACGCCCGCGAAGTGTGGATCGGCGGCGCACTGTTGTTCCTCGCCGCCGGTTCCTATTACGCCTACCAGGAGGCGACGCAGGACTACATGGTGGTGGAGCCGCCGGTGCAGCCGTCGCAGCCGTCCGGAAACGGCTATGACGTGGAGGCCTATCCGGCCAACGGGCAGTCGCCGGAGCAGGTCCAGCGCGACGGTTACGAGTGCTATCAGTACGCGGTGCAGCAAAGCGGTTTCGACCCGCGCACCGCGACCTACCAGCCGGCGCCCGAAGTGGTGCAGGCCTACCGCCAGGCCCAGGGCAATTGCCTGAGCAGCCGCGGGTATCAGGTCAACTACTGATCCCGGTGCCGGCACGCGCGGCGTTCACCACTTCCTGCGGGTCGGCGTGCACCAGCACTTCGGCCCGCGGGTAGGCGGCGTGGATGGCATCCGCCGCCCGGTCGCTGATGCCGTGGGCCACGGTCAGGGTCAGGTCGCCCGGCAGTTCCAGGTGCAGTTGCACGAACCAGTGGTTGCCCGACACCCGCGTGCGCAGGTCATGGGCGCCCAGCACGCCGGGCACGGCGCAGGCCAGTTCGAGCATGTGCTGGCTGACGTCCGCCGGCAGTTCCTCGTCCATCAGCACCGCGAAGCTTTCCCGGGCGATCTGGATCGCGCTCCACAGAATGTAGGCGGCGATCCCCAGGCCGAACCAGGCATCCAATTGATTGAAACCCAGCCCCGCCAGCACCAGCGCAATGAGGATGCTGCCGTTGAGCAGCATGTCCGAACGGTAGTGCAGCGAGTCGGCGCGCACCGCGTTGGAGCCAGTCTGCTTGATCACCCGGTGCTGCAGCATCAGCAGCGCCGCCGTCAGCACCAGGGAAAACACGATCACGCCGATGCTCAGCCATGGCGCGCCGAGGGGCTCGGGGTGCTTGAGCCGTTCGAACGCCTGAAAGGCGATCAGCACCGCGCTGCCGCCGATGAACAGCGCCTGGGCCATGCCGGCCAGGGACTCGGCCTTGCCGTGCCCGTAGCGGTGATCGTCGTCCGCCGGCCGCAGCGCGTAGTGCACCGCCAGCAGATTAAGCAGCGAGGTGACGCCGTCGAGGGCCGAGTCGGTGAGGCCGGCGAGCATGCTCACCGAACCGCTCAGCCACCAGGCGATCGCTTTGGCGATGACCAGCGTACAGGCCACCGCCACCGAGGCGCGGGTCGCCAGCCGCAGCAGGCGGGCGTGTTCGGGGCTGGAGGTCATGTCGGGAGCGGTTCCTTGTTCAAGCGGCCGGTTGCAGGCCGAACATCGCCAGTTGCTGGGCGCTGCCCTTGTGCCGGATCAGGCGCGGGTCGTCCAGCGGCAGGTGGCGGCCCAGTTCGCTTTCGAGGATAGCCTGCAATTTGAGGTTATCGACCTGACCGTCCGGGCCCACCGCTTGCTTGAGCTTGGCCGGATCGACCTGGGCCGTCTTGCCCGGCTCGAAGTAGATCGCGCCGGTGGTGAAGTCCACGGCGAACGCGATCAGGCCGGGGATGATGTAGAACAGCAGGCCCACGGCGTCGAGCACCGCGATGGCCGGGTCGATCTTGCCGTCGATCTGGCCGCGCCGGTCCGGGTAGAAAATCGACCCGCACGCGGTCACTTGGGTGAGCAGGGTGGCAACCAGTGCACCGCCGATCAGGCGAAAAGGTAAACGCATGGAAAAATCTCCTGAATCCTCTGATGACGAAGCGTCGTCGTGTGAAGTTAAGACCCTGACGAACACCTGGCAGTTCGCCGTTATACTCGCGACTCTGTTTGGGAGCCAGCATGATTTCTTTGCCGATCGACGATGTTCTACCCGCCCTGCGTGACGCGCTGGCGACACGCCACGAAGCCGTGCTCGAAGCCCCGCCCGGCGCCGGCAAGACCACCCGCGTGCCGCTGGCCTTGCTCGATGAGGCGTGGCTGGCCGGGCAGACCATCCTCATGCTCGAACCGCGCCGGCTGGCGGCGCGCGCGGCGGCCGAGCGGCTGGCCAGCGAGCTGGGCGAGAAGGTCGGCGAGACCGTCGGCTACCGCATCCGCCTCGACAGCAAGGTCGGCCCCGGCACCCGCATCGAGGTGGTCACCGAAGGCATCCTCACCCGGCGCCTGCAGGACGACCCGGCCCTGGAAGGCGTGGGCCTTTTGATCTTCGACGAATTCCACGAACGCAGCCTCGACGCCGACCTGGCGCTGGCGCTCAGTCTGAACGGTCGCGAGCTGTTCCGGGCTGAACAGCCGCTGAAGATTTTGCTGATGTCCGCGACCCTGGAGGGCGAACGCCTGGCCGGGCTGCTGGACGATGCGCCGATCCTGCGCAGCGAAGGGCGGATGTTCCCGGTGACCACACGCTGGGGCCGGCCGTACCAGCCCGGCGAATACATCGATCAGCGCGTCACCCAGACCGTGCTCGAAGCCTTGCATGACGAGACCGGTAGCCTGCTGGTGTTCCTGCCGGGGCAGGCGGAGATCCGCCATGTCCACCAGCAATTGGCCGACGCCCTCGGCGAGCGCAACGACGTGTTGTTGTGCCCGCTGCACGGTGAACTGGACCTGGCCGCCCAACGCGCGGCCATCGACCCGGCCCCGGCGGGCCAGCGCAAAGTGGTGCTGGCCACCAACATCGCCGAGACCAGCCTGACCATCAACGGCGTGCGCGTGGTGATCGACGCCGGGCTGGCGCGGGTGCCGCGCTTCGATCCCGGCAGCGGCATGACCCGCCTCGACACCCAGCGCATCTCCCGGGCCAGCGCCACCCAGCGCGCGGGCCGGGCGGGGCGTCTGGAGCCGGGCGTGTGCTACCGGCTCTGGTCGCAGGATCAACATGAACAACTGGCGGCCTACGGCAGCGCGGAAATCCTTTCGGCAGACCTGGCCGGGCTGGCGCTGCAGCTTGGCCGCTGGGGCGTGGCGCCCAAGGATCTGGTGTGGTTGGACGTGCCGCCCGCCGCCGCGTATGCGCAGGCGCAGGACTTGCTGCAGCGTCTCGGCGCGCTGGACGGCGACACCCTGACCCGCCACGGCCAGGCCATGGCCGAACTGCCGGCCCATCCGCGCATCGCCCATCTGCTGTTGCGCGGGCAGGCGCTGGGGCTGGCGGCGATGGCGTGCGATGTCGCAGCGCTGCTGGGCGAGCGTGACATCCTGCGCGGCGCCGGCGCCGATCTGCACAGTCGCCTGGTGTTGCTGTCCGGCGAAGCGCGGGCGGCCCGCGGTGCCCAGGGCGGTGTGCAGCGGGCCCGGCAACTGGCCAAGCAATATCGCGGCTACTTGCGCGGCAAAGCGAGCGAGCCGGTGGCCGACCCCGATCATCCGCGTTGGCTCGGCGCCTTGCTGGCGCTGGCCTATCCGGATCGTGTGGCCCAGCAGCGCAAGGCCGGCGGTGCCGAATACCGGTTGGCCAACGGGCGCGCGGCGCTGTTCGCCGAAGCCGACAGCCTGATGAAGGAGCCGTGGATCGTGATCGCCGACCTCGGCAGCCGCCAGGGCCAGCGCGAGGAGCGGATCTACCTGGCGGCGGATTTCGATCCGGCGCTGTTCGACTCGGTGCTGGCCGAACAGGTGCACAGCGTCGATCAACTGGACTGGGACGAACGCGAAGGCGTGCTGCGCGCCGAGCGCCAGCGCAAGGTCGGCGAGCTGATCTTGAGCCGCGAGCCGCTGACCGGTCTCGATGAAAACGCCCGCAGTCAGGCGCTGGTCAATCTGGTGCGGCGCAAGGGGCTGGAATTGCTGCCGTGGACACCGGAACTGCGCCAGTGGCAGGCGCGGGTCGGGCTGCTGCGCCAGCTCGACCTGGACACCCAGAGCGACAGCCAATGGCCGGACGTCAGCGACGCCACGTTGCTGAAAACCCTCGAAGACTGGCTGATGCCGTACCTGGGCAAAGTCTCGCGACTCAGCCACTTCGCCAACCTCGACCTGTCGAGCATCGTGCGCAATCTGCTGCCGTGGCCGTTGCCGCAGCGGCTCGACGAACTGGCGCCGCATCACCTGAGCGTGCCGTCGGGCTCGTCGATCCGCCTCGACTACAGCGAACATCCGCCGATCCTCGCGGTGCGTTTGCAGGAGCTGTTCGGCCTCGCCGACACACCGCGGATCGCCGGCGGCCGACAGGTGGTGAAACTGCACCTGCTGTCGCCCGCACGGCGGCCGGTGCAGGTCACGCAGGATCTGGCCAACTTCTGGCGCAGCACTTATGCCGAGGTGAAGAAGGATCTGAAGGGGCGCTACCCCAAGCACTACTGGCCGGACGATCCGTTGGTGGCGGAGGCGACGGCGCGGGCCAAGCCGCGGGGGACTTGAGCATCGGTGAGGGCGGGCGCTGTGCGCCCGAGCGGGAGCAAGCTCCCTCGCCACAGCTTTCAGGCACCCGCTTTGGCGGTCAGCTGTTCGCGGCAGTAATCGGCGAACAGCTGCGCCGGCTTGGTCAGTTGCCCGCGTTTGAGCCAGGCTGCCACCAAGCCTGAGCCGGTGACGTCTTCGACGATGTCCACGCACACCACTTTCTTGCCGTCGTAGGTGCATTCCGAGTGCGGGCGGGTGACCAGGATCGAGAAGCCGAAACCCTGGCCGACCATGCCGCGCACCATTTCGATGGACGGCGAGCTGAACTCGATCCGCGGGCTCAGGCCCAGTTCCTCGAACAGGCTGACGAAGTAGGTGCGGCTCGGCTGCACGTCCAGCAGGATCATCGGTTCCAGGCACAGGTCGCGCAGCGACACCTGCTTGAGCTGGGCGAAGCGGTGGTCCGCCGGCAGCAGCGCATACGGCCGCTGGGCCGGCATCAGGGGTTCGGTCTCGATGGTGGCGTCCAGGTCGTGCTTGTACAGGATCGCCAGGTCGAAGGTGCCGGAGGTCAGGCCCTGCACCAGCTCTTGCTGTTCGCCGTCGCGGATGCGGATCTTCACCCCCGGGTACAGCGCCGAGAACCCGGCCATCAGTTGCGGCAGGTACAGCGGCGCGACGGTCTCGAAACAGCCGATGTCGATCTGCCCGGCCACCACGTCGTTGTCGGCCAGGGCGTTCTGCTCGAACTCCTTGGCCATGCGCAGCAGTTCCTGGGCCTTGCGGAAGAACCGCGCGCCGCTGGGGGTCAGGGACACGCCCTGGGCGTGATGGCGGATCAGCAGCTGCACGCTGAAGCTGTCCTCCAGCCCCTTGATCGCCGTGGAGATCGCCGGCTGGGCGATGTACAGCTTGCGCGACGCTTCGGCGACGCTGCCGCACTCGACGGTGGTGATGAAGTACTTCAACTGACGCAGGTTGTAAGCGGCCACGGCAAACCTCAGGTCGAACGGATCTCGACATCCACGCAATTCATGTGCCGCCATCCTCCGTTCCGGCGACGGTGTTTTTTGTCCCTGAACAATAGCCTCATACGCGCGCGAGGGGGTTGTCCGCTGGTTAGCTTTTTCATTGCCTGCGAAGACATTTTTACTGGTTTTGCCGCTCGCGGGGGTGAGCGACTATCGACCGCACAAGAATAGGCATCACACCTCACCAGGGAGCATCCGACCGTGTTCGAACGTGCAGACTGGCAGCGCAAGGCCGCTGCGTTGAGCTTTCCCGACCTGGCCGTGATCGGCGGAAAACGGTGCGCCGCGCAGTCGGGGCAGACCTTTGCGGCGGTCAACCCGGCGACCGGCGCGCACCTGGCGGATGTCGCCGCGTGCGGCGAGGCCGACGTCGAGGCGGCGGTGCGCGATGCGCGTCAGGCGTTCGACAGCGGCGTCTGGTCCGGGCGCTCGCCCGTGGAGCGCAAGCAAGTGCTGCTGCGGCTGGCCGAGCTGATCCTGGCCCACCGCGAAGAGCTGGCGCTGCTCGACTCGCTGAACATGGGCAAACCGGTGATGGACGCCTTCAACATCGACGTGCCGGGCGCCGCCGGGGTGTTCCGTTGGTACGCCGAAAGCCTCGACAAGCTCTACGACCAAGTGGCGCCGAGCGCCGCGAACGTGCTCGCCACCATCACCCGCGAAGCGCTGGGCGTGGTCGCCGCCGTGGTGCCGTGGAACTTCCCGCTGGACATGGCCGCGTGGAAGCTCGCCCCGGCGCTGGCGGCCGGCAACTCGGTGATCCTCAAGCCCGCCGAGCAGTCGCCGTTCTCCGCGTTGCGCCTGGCCGAACTGGCGCAGGAGGCCGGGTTGCCGGCGGGCGTGCTGAACGTGCTGCCGGGGCTCGGCGAACAGGCCGGCAAAGCGTTGGGACTGCACCCCGACGTCGATTGCCTGGTGTTCACCGGCTCGACGCAAGTGGGCAAATACTTCATGCAGTACTCGGCGCAGTCGAACCTCAAGCAGGTGTGGCTGGAGTGCGGCGGCAAGAGCGCCAACCTGGTGTTCGCCGATTGCCGGGACCTGGAGCTGGCGGCGCAGAAAGCCGCGTTCGGCATCTTCTTCAACCAGGGCGAAGTCTGTTCGGCCAACTCGCGGCTGCTGGTGGAGCGTTCGATCCACGACGAGTTCGTCGAGCGCCTCAAGGCGCAGGCCGAGCGCTGGCAGCCGGGGGATCCGCTGGATCCGGCGAGCGCCGCCGGGGCCATGGTCGACGGCCGTCAGACCGCGACGGTGCTGCGCTTCATCCGCGAGGCCGAGCGCGAAGGCGCGACGCTGGTCTGCGGGGGCCGGCAGCTGAGCTTCAACGGCTCGGAGAACTTCATCCAGCCGACGATCCTCACCGGCGTGCAGCCGTCCATGGCACTGTTTCGCGAGGAGGTGTTCGGCCCGGTGCTGGCGGTGATCCCGTTCGACGACGAGGCCCACGCCTTGCGGTTGGCCAACGACAGCGTCTACGGTCTGGCGGCATCGCTGTGGACCGATGACCTGCACCGCGCCCACCGGGTGGCCCGGCAATTGCGGGCGGGGACGGTGTCGGTCAACAGCGTCGATGCGCTGGACGTCACCGTACCGTTCGGCGGCGGCAAGCAGTCCGGCTTCGGCCGCGACCTGTCGCTGCATTCGTTCGACAAATACACCCAGCTGAAAACCACCTGGTTTCAGCTGCGCTCATGACAGCCGCTCACAACAAGAAGGAGATCCGGCGATGACCACCTCACGTGAAACCCGCGACTACCAGGCCGCCGATGCAGCGCACCACATTCATGCGTTCGTCGACCAGAAGGCCCTCAACGACGAAGGCCCGCGGGTGATGGTGCGCGGCGAGCGCCTGCACCTGTGGGACAACGACGGGCGGCGCTACCTGGACGGCATGTCCGGCCTGTGGTGCACCAACCTGGGCTACGGGCGCCAGGACCTGAACGCCGCCGCCAGCCGACAGCTGGAGCAGTTGCCGTACTACAACATGTTTTTCCACACCACCCACCCGCAGGTGATCGAGCTGTCCGAGCTGCTGTTCAGCCTGCTGCCGGGGCACTACAGCCACGCGATCTACACCAACTCCGGCTCCGAGGCCAACGAGGTGCTGATCCGCACGGTGCGCCGCTACTGGCAGGTGCTGGGCAAGCCCGAGAAGAAGATCATGATCGGCCGCTGGAACGGCTATCACGGTTCGACCCTGGCGGCGACGGCGCTGGGCGGGATGAAGTTCATGCACGAGATGGGCGGCATGCTGCCCGACATCGAGCACATCGACGAGCCGTACTTCTTTGCCCACGGCGGCGACCTGACCCCGGCGGAATTCGGCGTGCGGGCGGCGCGGCAACTGGAAGCGAAGATCCTCGAACTGGGTGCGGACAAGGTGGCGGGCTTCATCGCCGAACCGTTCCAGGGTGCGGGCGGCATGATCTTCCCGCCGGAAAGCTACTGGCCGGAGATCCAACGCATCTGCCGTCAGTACGACGTGCTGCTGTGCGCCGATGAAGTGATCGGCGGCTTCGGCCGCACCGGCGAATGGTTCGCCCACGAGCATTTCGGCTTCGAGCCGGACACCCTGTCCATCGCCAAGGGCCTGACCTCCGGCTACATCCCCATGGGCGGCCTGATCCTGTCGAAGAAGATGGCCGAAGTGCTGGTGGAGCAGGGCGGGGTGTTCGCCCACGGCCTGACCTATTCCGGGCACCCGGTGGCGGCGGCGGTGGCCATCGCCAACCTCAAGGCGTTGCGCGACGAGGGCGTGGTGACGCGGGTCAAGGACGACATCGGGCCGTACCTGCAGCAGTGCCTGCGCGAGGTGTTCGGCAACCATCCGCTGGTGGGCGACATCCAGGGCGCGGGCATGGTGGCGGCGCTGCAATTGGCCGAGGACAAGGCCACTCGCAAACGCTTCGCCAACGAGAACGACATCGCCTGGCGCTGCCGCACGATCGGCTTCGAGGAAGGCGTGATCATCCGCTCGACCCTGGGCCGGATGATCATGGCGCCGGCGCTGATCGCCAGCCGCGGGGAGATCGATGAGCTGGTGGGCAAGACCCTCAAGGCGCTGGATCGTACGGCGCAGGAGTATGGCCGGCTCTGAGGCAATCGTTCGGCTCAAGGGCCTCATCGCGGGCAAGCCCGCTCCCACACTGGATCTGTGCCCGGCACGAATCCCCTGTGGGAGCGGGCTTGCCCGCGATGGCGTCAGTTCAGACACCCCAGGGTAGGGGAAAGACAGTTGTTCCCGGTCGGTCACAGATCCAATGTGGGAGCGAGCCTGCTCGCGATGGCGGCCGCCCATTCAACGCATTCCCAACGTTCTGCACCCCTCCCGGGCACCCCCGCCCGCTGTGCCCTTTCGCGGTGCCGCCTACCCAGTTTTTTCATCGTTCGCGTCTAACTATTTCCTCGTTTTCCTGACGCCGGGCCTGGGTCAACATCGATCTGGCCAGCGCAACGCGTTGCCCGCCAGAGTCCGCAGAGACCGCAGCGGACAACCGCCCGACCGCCGCCGGCCGTACTGCCCATGACAACTAAATCAACAGCGTTGGGAGTGCTCCATGATCCAGTCCTTGTTCACCCGTCTTGCTTGTCCCCTGGCGGTCACCGCCATCGCCGCCTCGGTCGCCACCGGCGCCCAGGCCGGCACCTTGTCGATCGGCCACACCACGTGGGTCGGCTACGGCACCCTGTACCTGGCCCAGGACCTGGGCTACTTCAAGGAAAACGGCCTGACCGTCGAACTGCCGGTGGTCGAGGAGGCCTCGATGTACATGGCCGCCCAGGCGTCCGGCCAACTGTCCGGTTCGGCCTCGACCATCGACGAAGTGCTCAAGTACCGCCCGCAGTTCTGCTTCAAGGCCGTGGCCGCGCTGGACGACAGCCATGGCGGCGACGGTGTGCTGGTGGGCAAGCACGTCAAGAGCCTGCAAGAGCTCAAGGGCCAGGCCGTGGCCGTCAACGAAGGTTCGACCTCGCAGTTCTGGCTGTCGTACCTGCTGAAGAAAAACGGCATGAGCATGAGCGACATCACCGTGCAGAACATGACCGCCGACGATGCCGCCACCGCGTTCATCGCCGGGCGCGTGCCGGCCGCCGTGACCTGGGAGCCGCACCTGTCGATGGTGCGCGACAAGCAGCAGGGCAAGGTGCTGATCGACAGCAGCAGCACGCCGGGCGTGATCGTCGATGTGGTGGCGCTCAACTGCTCGGTGATCGAGAAGCAGCCGGAGGATGTGAAGGCGCTGGTCGCCGGCCTGTACAAGGCCGTGCAGTACACCAAGGACCATCCGCAGAAAGCCTACGAAATCATGGCCAAGGGCGTGGGCGGTTACCTGTCCGATCCCAAGGAACTGGCCGCCGCCGCCCAGGGCGTGCGCTTCTACGACCAAGCCATGAGCGAGAAGCTGCTGGGCAAGCCGGGCGCACCGGGCGACAGCGAGCCGCTGATCAAGCTGGCCAACGAGACCGCCAGCGAACTCCAGGGCAAACCGTTCAACGTCAGCAACGACGATCTGGTGGACAACCGTTTCGTCAGCCCGCTCTAGGAGGCCGGTCATGTTCAAGCGCAATTCGTGGCTGAGCCGCTGCATCACGCCCAAGACCGGTTTGCCGGTGCCGGTGGTGTGGAGCGCCAGCGGCCTGGCCTGGGTGTTGTTGGTGGGCCTGTGGGCCGGGCTGTCGTACGGCGGCGTCGTGCCGGGCATGTTCCTGCCGACTCCCGGGGCGGTGGTTGAGGCGGCCCTGCGCCTGAGCCGCGACGGCACCCTCGGCCAGCACGTCTGGGCCAGTGTCGAAGTGGTGATGGTGGGGTTCATCGTGTCGTCGCTGGTGGCGGTGCCGCTGGGGCTGCTGATGGGCAGTTTCCGCATCGTCCAGGCGTTCCTCGAACCGATGGTCAACTTCATCCGCTACCTGCCGGTGACCTCGTTCGTGCCGCTGTTCATCCTGTGGATCGGCATCGGCCTGGAGCAGCGGGTGTCGGTGATCATCTTCGGCGTGTTCTTCCAGCAACTGGTGATGGTGGCGGACGTGTCCAAGGGCATCTCCAAGGACCTGATCAACGCCTCCTATACCCTGGGCTCCAACCGCCGCGACGCGGTGCTCCACGTAATCGCCCCGGCTTCGCTGCCCGGCGTGCTCGACACCTTGCGGGTGACTATGGGCTGGGCCTGGACCTACCTGGTGGTGGCCGAGCTGGTCGCTGCCTCCAGCGGCCTGGGCTACCTGAGCCTCAAGGCCATGCGCGGTTTCCAGGTGGATGTGATCTTTCTCGCCATCGCGATCATCGGCCTCTTGGGCCTGGTCACCGATCAACTGTTCCGCTTTCTGCGTTTGAGGATTGCCGCATGGGCTCAGTAACCGCCGCCAACCATCGTTTCGTCGAACCGGTCGCCGCGCCGGCCCACGCCGCCCCGCGGCTGCAGGTGGACAAGGTCAGCCTGCGCTACAGCAAGCCCGGCGGCGGCACGTTCACCGCGCTGGAAGAGGTGTCGTTCGAGGTGCCGGACCAGCAGTTCGCGGTGCTGGTGGGGCCGTCGGGCTGCGGCAAGTCGAGCCTTTTGTACCTCACCGCCGGGCTGGCCGAGCCCACCGGCGGCCAGATCTACGTCGGCGGCCAGCAGGTGCAGGGCCCCGGCGCGGACCGCGGCATGGTGTTCCAGAGCTACACGCTGTTCCCGTGGCTGACGGTGCGCCAGAACGTCGAGTTCGGCCTCAAGCGTCGGGGCCTGCCGGCGGCGCGGCGCAAGGAGATCGTCGACCACTACGTGCATGAGGTGGGCCTGTCCGGGTTCGCCGACAACTACGCCAAGCAGCTGTCCGGCGGCATGATGCAGCGGGTGGCGATTGCCCGGGCGCTGGCCAACGATCCGCAGATCCTGCTGATGGACGAGCCCTTCGGTGCCCTCGACAGCCAGACCCGCCTGCAGATGCAGCAACTGCTGCTGCGGGTGTGGGGCAACAGCAAGAAGACCGTGCTGTTCGTGACCCACGACATCGACGAGGCCATCCTGCTCGGCGACCGGGTCTATGTGATGGGCGCGCGGCCCGGGCGGATCAAGCAGATCCTCGACGTGCCCATCGAACGCCCGCGTTCGCTGGACATGGTCATGGAGCGCTCGTTCATCGACATGAAGCGGCAGATCTTCGGGCTGCTGCACGACGATCTGGACGAGGCCCACTGACAGGCCCGCACACCATAAAACTCTGTGGGAGCGAACCTGCTCGCGATGCCGGCGGTCAGGGAGTAGGAGGCAACAGGAACCGCGCGACCACCGGCAAATGGTCGGAGATGCGCAAGGTGTCGTCCTGGCGCACACGGGCCTCGACCCGCTTGACCTTCGGGCTGTGGAACAGGAAATCCACCGTGCGGTCCGGGCCGTTCAGGGCCGGGTCGTTGGGGTAGTGGGTCAGCCATCGGGCGCGGTCGATGCCGCCGGCCTCGTTGTTGGTCGGGATCATCGGATATTTGTCCCACAGCAGGTGCAGCGCACTGTCGGCGGCGTAGGGCGTGCGCTGCTCCGCCGGCAGGCGCCGGTACTGGCCCAGGGGCAACAGGTTGAAGTCGCCGCCGATCAGCCACGCGATGCCGTGGCTTTCGTGCTTGTCGAGCGCCTTGGCCACCGCCGCCACCTGCGCCCGGGCGGTGTCGGCGGAAGCCTCTGTGGGGGGCCGGGCGCGTTCCAGCAGGGTGTTGAGCACCACCAGTTGGCCGCCGTCGCTCAGGGGCAGCGCCGTGCTGAGCAAGGCGTTTTTCGGCTGGAACTGGCGGCTGATGACGTTGGCCGGCGCCACCGGCAGTTGCAGGCGTTCGGCGTGTTCGATGCGGTAGCGGGAGAGGGTGGCGAGCTGCCGGCCGACGCTGCCGAAAATGTGCGGGTCGGGAACGAAATCGGCCTTCCAGTCGAAAGCATGGGCGCTGCACGGGTAGAGGTCGGTGAGGCGTTCCTGCAACAGCTTCAGCTGGTTCTGGTAGCCGCTGGCCTTGGCGCCGTCGTCCAGTTCCTGCAACAGCACGATGTCGGGCTGTTCGTCGCGGATCACCCGCGCCACCTCGTCGAGGCTGAAGGCCATGTCGTCGGCGGTCGGGGCTTCATCCTCGCCGTGGGCCAGGTCGTTCCAGAACACGTAACGCTTGCCGGCCAGGTACTGGACGTTCCAGGTCATCGCCTTGAGCGCCTGGCCGGGCACCAGCACCGGCGGTTGCCCGGTGCAGCTGACCGGCAGGGTTTCCCGGGCGTCGGGGCGCCAGGTCAGGCTGTAGAGCGCCGTGCCGGCGAGGGCGACGACGAACAGCACGGGCAACAGGATGTAGCGCAGCAGTCGGGTCATGGCTCAACGCATCGCGTTCTGCAAAGTGGCCCCGAGCATACCCGAGACCCGTCGCCGAGCCCAAGGCCAGAGCGGTCAGACCGTTCCGCTTCGCTTGTCGGGCAGTTCGCTGATGAGCATGAACAGGCGGAACAGCACCACGCTGGTGAACAGTTGCAGGAAGCTCTGGGCGCTGTCGATCAGCACCGCGACCAGCGGGTTCTGCGGCTCGGGGTAGACCTGCAGGGTCATGCCCTTGAGCAGCCACAACGGCCCCATCACGCACAGGATGCAGCCCAGGATCCGCAGGAAGTGCCCCCGGGTCAGGCGCAGGCTTTCCTTCATCGCCTGCAGCGGGCCGAAGCCGCGCAGCACCAGCAGGTATTCGCCGAACGCGAGGGTGACCATCAGCCACAGCCCCGGCAGGAAATACAGCGACAGGCCGAGCAGGATCAGCAGGGTGTTGAGGGCGGTCAGCACCGCGAAGCGCGGCCACAGGCGCGCGGACATGGCCAACAGGTCGCGGATCAGCGGGGACTCGCCGCGGGTGCGGGCGTCGAGGAACAGGATCAGGGCGGCGGTGTACAGCGGGTACACCAACAGGCCGACGATCACGCTGATGGCCGAGACATTGTCCGGGTCGCCGGCGCGGTCGACCATCTGCTGCAGGAACGCCTCGAAGATCACCAGCGGCAGGCACAGCTGGACGATCCGCCCCAGATGGCGTTTGAAGAAGTACAGGGAGTCGCGCAGCACATCGAAGGCATTCATCAGTCGGTATCGCAGGTCAAAAACAGTGGCTCACTTTAACCGATGACGCCTTCGGCTGCGCAAACGTAAACGTTCGGTAAAGACCATTGAAACATTCTGCCGCTGCCTCCATTACGGAGGGGCGCCCCGACCGATGTGGACGGGGGCGACGTTATCCCCGGCAATCTGTGAGGTCGCCATGAACACCGAAGAACAAACCCTGATCGATGGACTGTTTTCCCGCCTGCAGCAGGCCGAGACGGAGGCAGCCCCGCGCGACGCCCAGGCCGAGGCGCGGATCAAGGAACACCTGACGCGCCAGCCGGCCGCAGGTTATTTCATGACCCAGGCGATTCTGGTGCAGGAGGCCGCCCTCAAGAGCCTCGACGAACAGAACAAGCAACTGACCCAGCAGGTTCAGCGCCTGCAGGCCGAACTGCAATCGGCCAAGGCCCAGACCGCGGCGCCGGCCCCAAGCGGCGGCGGGTTCCTGTCCAGCATCTTCGGCGGCAGCCCGCGCCCGGCGGCCGCACCGGCCCAGAGCGCCGCGCCGGCCACCGGCGGCTGGCGCGAACCGGCCCCGTCGAACTACGGCGCACCGCCGCCGCAGCAGAACTTCGGCGCCCCGCCATCCAGCTACGCCCCGCAGCAGGCCGCCCCTTCGGCGGGCAGCAGCTTCCTCGGCGGCGCCCTGAAGACCGCCGCCGGCGTGGCGGGCGGGGTAATGCTGGCGCAAGGCATCAGCAGCCTGTTCAGCCACAACCAGCAGCCGCAGGAAATCGTCGAAGTGATCAAGGAAGTGCCGGAGCCGGCCAGCGACCAGGGCAACAACGGCTGGGGCGACGAGCAGCGCTATGCGGGCAATGACCAGGGCGGCTTCACCGACACCGACTACAGCGACGACAACTCGTCGTTCTTCGATGACGACGATTCCTACGTCTGACCAACGGTAAAGCCTGCACCTTGTGGCGAGGGAGCTGGCTCCCGCCGGACTGCGCAGCAGGCCTGTCTCTTGAAAGACGCGGCCGCTTCGAAGCCCGGCGGGAGCCCGCGCCCTCGCCACATTGCCGTTTACTGGCATACTGAGCGCCTTTTTCGGGCCTGGCGCCTGATCCGGCTCATGCGCGTTGGCGCCCACAGGTATTCCGGTGAAAAAAATCGCAGTGTTCGCCGACGTGCAGAACCTCTACTACACCGTGCGTCAGGCCTACGGTTGCCACTTCAACTACGCGGCGCTGTGGGCGGACGTCAGCCGCCAAGGCCAGATCGTCGAGGCCTACGCCTACGCCATCGACCGCGGCGACAGCAAGCAGCAGCAGTTCCAGCAGATCCTGCGCAACCTGGGCTTCACCGTGAAGCTCAAGCCCTACATCCAGCGCAGCGACGGTTCGGCCAAGGGCGACTGGGACGTGGGCATCACCCTCGACATCATGGACGCCGCCGACCACGTCGACGAAATCGTCCTGGCCTCCGGCGACGGCGATTTCGACATGCTGCTGGAGCGCGTCGCCCACAAGCACGGCGTGCAGACGGTGGCCTACGGCGTGCCGGGCCTGACCGCCAACTCACTGATCCGCGCCGCCGGCCGCTACGTGCCGATCGACGGCGCGCTGTTGCTCAAGCATTGATTTGAACGGAGCCCACCCGGTTTGGAACGCATTGCAGTCATCGACTTCGAAACCACCGGCATCTCGCCCAGCAGCAGTTGCCGCGCCACGGAAATCGCCGTGGTCATGCTGGAGAACGGTCGCATCGTCGAGCGTTACCAAAGCCTGATGAACGCCGGCGTGCGCGTCCCGGCTTTCATCGAACAACTGACCGGCATCAGCAACGCCATGCTGCGCACCGCGCCGTCGGCCGAGCAGGTGATGAACGAAGTCAACGAATTCGTCGGCACCACGCCGCTGCTGGCGCACAACGCCGCGTTCGACCAGAAGTTCTGGGACTTCGAACTGGGTCGGATCAGACGCACCCGCCTGCAGAACTTCGCCTGCTCGCTGCTGCTGGCCCGACGCCTGATGCCGGCGGCGCCGAACCACAAACTCGGCACGCTCACCGCTTTCGCCAACCTGCCGCACACCGGCCAGGCCCACCGGGCGATGGCCGACGCCGAAATGGCGGCCAACCTGCTGGCCCACATGGCGGACGACCTGCGCAACCGGCACGGGGTGCGGGAGATCTCCCATGATTGGCTGTGCCGGTTGCAGAAGGTGCCGGCGGCGAAGGTGGGGGAGCATTTGCGGCGCTATTGCTAGGTCACGGGAAATAGCGCGTCGGAGAGTGAAGCGATGCCTTGGCCCTGTTTCCTAAAAGAGCAGGATCGTTTCCATCGGTTTTCTCAAGTGTCTCTCCGATGTCCATCGGGTTGGGAATCCTCCGAAAAAGAGTGCGCATTTTTTGCATTCTCTTCTCTTTGTGCGTACCGGTCGGCGATGGAGTCAAACATTTTTTGCAGGTCATCAACAATTCCATCTAGCAGGATTTCCGCATTTTCACGCGTGTTTTCAAGAGAGTTTGCGGCAGCAAGGCGTTTGTCGACGAGTCTCTTCATCTCCCGCTCCTGACTTCTTTGCTCGGTCATGGCTATCAAGCATTCAAGGCGTTCTGTATGTCGCTGTACGATGGAGGGGTGATCAGGGTGAGTCTCTGCGCTCCAGTCACTCTCGATTACGGCCTCCCAGTTGACGTCGGGCTCGGTTTCAGTTCCCGTGACAATGTTTATGCCGTAGGCCTGCTTGATCGCGGTGTCTCCAGAGTAGGGCACACAGACGGTTCCGCAATAGATTCCGAATAGCTCAACGTTTATCAACGCCTTCTGTTTTTGGGGACTTGCCACCAAAAAAATCGTATGGGTATCTGGCGAATGGTCAACGACTTCAAAGTCAGGTAGCCAGTAGAACGTATCAGGCGGGAGCGGAATATCGTTGGTGGCTTCTTTTGTGTCGTAGTCCGGAAGTTTGGATACATATTCGCGAAGAAGCGGATGTGCGCCGACATTGTGATGTTCTGAAAAGAGAGAGGCCATGACAAAAATGGCAGGGAAAATGTTGTGATGGCTGAGGTTAAGCTCATATCCCATCGGATGGGTTGGGTATGATTCGGTAAACGTGGCGTTCGATATGGCGGTTGAGATGTCCATATCATGGTCAGGGTGTAGTTTTTGTATGCGCTGTAGATGGTTTTTGTAGTCGTTTAGGTCTCTGGAGTGAAATGTATAAAGGACTCCATCAGACTTTTCTGTTCTTTTGAATGTTGGCTTTGTCGCTCTGAAGGGCGTTCCAAAGTTTGTGTAGTATTTGTCACCCCGGGTGTCTGTCATCACTGTATTTGGCGGTGCGGATCCGTCCTCTCTTACACCGCCCAAAGAGGACATTACCGGGTTGAACAGTTTGATGATTCTCAGATCGACCCGTTTATTGAGTATGTCATTGGCGGTTCTGCTGATGAGGCCTTTGGGCTTCAGTGTTCCTCCAAGTGCGAGAGGAATGATGTGTGCGAACGAGTCGGCTTCCACTGTAAGGGGTTGCTGAGTGATGAGGCATTCTTTGGCATCCATTGCGCTATTCCATTGATTTCAACATGAGGGGTATGCGAGCGGGCAAGTATTTATGAGCGCTAAACTTTTGTCACTGCCTCTAATTGCCCCAACGGCACCCGCTTCTCTATCGCGCTCGACAGCACGATGGACGTCTTGCTGAACCCGAATTTCGCCACCCGGTCGATCAGTTGCTCCAGCTCCGGCATCGAGCCCACCGCCGCCTGCATGATCACGCACGGGTCGCCGGTGACGCGGTGGCATTCGGTGAGCTGCGGAATTTTGATCAGGTCGTCGTAGGCCTTCTGGTTGCCGTGCTGGTTCAGGCGCAGTTCGATGACGCAGCGGATCGGCAGGCCGAGCTTGGCCATGTCGACTTTCGCCTGGTAGCCGGTGATCACGCCGCTGGCCTCCAGTTTGGCCACGCGCTCGGCCACGGCGGGGGCGGAGAGGTTCACTTTGCGGGCGAGGTCGGCGTAGGACGCGCGACCGTTTTCCAGCAGGGCGCCGAGCAGCATGCGGTCGTACTTGTCCATGGGCGGACTCCTGAAAAGGTCAGACTTTCGAAAGGATGGCTGATCGACGCGATCTCCGTGATTTCAAAAGTGTACCGGTGCGATAAACAGGTTTTGTAACTTATTTTTAGCAGTTGGCCTTTCTAGAATAGTCGGTCTCCCTGCCTTGATGTCGAGCTGCTCCCATGTCTGCCGTGCGCCGTTTTTCCCTGCCGTTGATTGCCGCATTCTTTGCGCTGTACGTGATTTGGGGATCGACCTACCTGGTGATCCGTCTCGGCGTCGAACACTGGCCGCCGCTGATGCTCGGCGGCGTGCGCTTCGTGATCGCCGGCAGCCTGATGTACGGATTCCTGCGCTGGCGCGGGGTGCCGGCGCCGACCTGGGCGCAGTGGAAGGCGGCGGGGCTGATCGGGATTCTGCTGCTGAGCTTCGGCAACGGCGCGGTGACGGTGGCCGAACACACGGGCGTGGCCTCCGGCGTGGCGGCGCTGGCCGTGGCGACGGTGCCGCTGTTCACCTTGCTCTTCGGCTACTTCTGGGGCGCGCGCAACACCCGTCTGGAATGGGCCGGGGTGGCGATGGGGATCCTCGGCATCGCGATGCTCAACATGGGCTCCAACCTGCAATCCAGTCCGCTGGGGGCGGCGCTGCTGATCTTCGCGGCGGCGGCCTGGGCCTTCGGTTCGGTGTGGAGCAAGCACTTGCCGCTGCCCCAGGGCGCCATGGCCAGCGCGGCGGAAATGCTCGTCGGCGGTGTGGTGCTGCTGATCGGCAGCGCGGTCAGCGGCGAGCGCCTGGAGGCCATGCCGCCGCTGGACGGCTGGCTGGCGCTGGCGTACCTGATCTTCTTCGGCTCGATCATCGCGTTCAACGCCTACATGTACCTGCTCAAGCACGTGCGCCCGGCGGCGGCCACCAGTTATGCCTACGTCAACCCGGCGGTGGCGGTGCTGCTGGGGATCGTGTTCGTGGGCGAGACCATCGGCCTTGAGGAAGCGTTGGCGATGCTGGTGATCATCAGCGCGGTGGTGCTGATCGGCCTGCCGCAATGGCGGCGGGGGGCGGAGCGTCCGGCGGTCGTGGCGGCGCCGACAGAATCCCGGGCGAATTAGGGTAAACTGCGCGCCATTGCACACTCGTTGCACCTTTGCGCTGAATTTTCCTACGGTACTCCCATGACTTTCGCCACCCTTGGCCTGATCGAACCTCTGCTGCGCGCCCTTGAGACGCTCGGCTACCAGACCCCGACGCCGGTGCAGGCCCAGGCCGTTCCGGCAGTGCTGGCCGGCCGCGACCTGATGGCGGCGGCCCAGACCGGCACCGGCAAGACCGCCGGTTTCGCCTTGCCGCTGCTGCAACTGTTGACGATGGAAGGGCCGAAGGTCGCCGCCAACTCGGTGCGCGCGCTGATCCTGGTGCCGACTCGCGAGCTGGCCGAGCAGGTCCACGAGGCCGTGCGCCAGTACGCCGAGCACCTGCCGCTGCGCACCTACGCGGTGTACGGCGGCGTCAGCATCAACCCGCAGATGATGAAGCTGCGCGGCGGCGTCGACCTGCTGGTGGCGACCCCGGGCCGTCTGCTCGACCTGTTCCGCCAGAACGCGCTGAAGTTCAACCAGTTGCAGACCCTGGTGCTGGACGAAGCCGACCGCATGCTCGACCTGGGCTTTTCCGAAGAGCTGGCGAACATTTACCGCGCCCTGCCGAAGAAACGTCAGACGCTGCTGTTCTCCGCGACCTTCTCCGACGACATCCGCCTCCTGGCCGGGCAGATGCTCAACGATCCGCTGAGCATCGAGGTCAGCCCGCGCAACGTCGCCGCCAACACCGTCAAGCAATGGGTGGTGACGGTGGACAAGAAGCGCAAGTCCGAACTGTTCGTGCACCTGATGCGCAAGAACAAGTGGAAGCAGGTGCTGGTGTTCGCCAAGACCCGCAACGGCGTGGATGCGTTGGTGGAGAAACTCCAGGGCCTGGGCGTGAACGCCGACGGCATCCATGGCGACAAGCCCCAGGCGACCCGGCAGCGTGCGCTGGACCGCTTCAAGCTCGGCGAGGTGCAGATCCTGGTGGCCACCGACGTGGCGGCCCGGGGCCTGGACATCGAAGACCTGCCGCTGGTGGTCAACTTCGATCTGCCGATCGTGGCCGAAGACTACATCCACCGCATCGGCCGCACCGGCCGGGCGGGCTCCACCGGCCAGGCGATTTCGTTGGTGTGCGCCGATGAGGTGAACCTGCTGTCAGCCATCGAGATGCTGACGCGCCAGACGCTCAAGCGCGAGAACGAGCCGGACTTCGAGCCCGACCACCGGGTGCCGGACACCGACGCCAGCGGCCAGGTGATCAAGAAGCCGAAGAAACCGAAAAAGCCGAAAGTGACCGGCGGCAAGCGCAACCTGGGCAAGTGGGTGGACAGCGGCGACACGGCGGTGTCGGAACCTGCGATCAAGCCTGTGCGAAAAGTGCCGGCATTCAACACCGGGCCGCGTAAGCGCAAGCCTTGATCCCATCGCGCTGATCAGACTGTAATCGCCAGCCTGCTGGCGATTGCGGTGGGTCAGCCAGCACTGTTGTCGGCTGTGCCGGCCTCATCGCTGGCAAGCCAGCTCCCACAGGATTTTTGGTGTGCAGGGGCTCAGTGTGGGAGCCAGCCTGCTGGCGATTGGATTTCAGCCTTTGCGCTGCAGCCACTCGATCATCCCCAAACCCGCCGTCCGCCCGCTGGCGAAACACGCCGTCAGCAGATAGCCCCCGGTCGGGGCTTCCCAGTCGAGCATCTCGCCGGCGCAGAACACCCCCGACAACGCCTTGAGCATCAGCCGTTCATCCATGGCCTCGAACGTCACGCCGCCGGCGCTGCTGATTGCTTCGTCCAGCGGGCGCGCCTTCACCAGCGTCAGGGGCAAGGCCTTGATCGCCCCGGCCAGTCGCGCCGGGTCGGCGAAGGTCTGGGCGTCGGTCAGTTCCCGCAGCAGCGCCGCCTTCACCCCGTCGATCCCGAGCTGGCCGTGCAGGTGCTTGGCCATCGTGCGCGAGCCGCGGGGTTTGCTCAAGGCGGCCTGGATCTTATCCACAGGCCGGCCGGGCAGCAGGTCGATGTGCACAACGGCCGAACCGTTGCGGTTGATCGCCTCGCGGATCGGCGCCGACAGCGCGTAGACCAGGCTGCCTTCGATGCCGGTGGCGGTGATGACGCATTCGCCCAGGCGCGGCTTGTCGTCGTTCAGGCCGATGCCGATGTTCTTCAGCGGTGCGCCGGCGAATTTGCTGACCATCAGATCGCTCCACGCTGACACCTCGAAGCCGCAATTGCTCGGCTGCAACGGCGCCAGTCCTACGCCGCGTTGCTCCAACGCCAGCATCCAGGCACCGTCCGAACCCAGGCGCGACCAGCTGCCGCCGCCGAGGGCGAGCAGGGTGGCGTCGGGGGTGAGGGTCTTTTCGCCGTCGGGGCTGTCGACGCGCAAAGCGCCGTTGGCGTCCCAGCCGATCCAGCGGTGGCGGGTGTGGATAACGACGCCGCCGTCGCGCAGGCGCTTGAGCCAGGCGCGCAGCAGCGGTGCGGCTTTCATGTCGGTGGGGAACACCCGGCCGGAACTGCCGATGAAGGTGTCGATGCCCAATCCGTGGATCCAGCGGCACAGCGCGTCGGCGTCGAAGTCCCGCAGCAGCGGGGCGATCTGCGGTGCGCGCTCGGCGTAGCGGGAGAGGAACGCCGGGTACGCTTCGGAATGGGTGATGTTCATGCCGCCGACCCCGGCCAGCAGGAACTTGCGGCCCACCGAGGGCATGCCGTCGTACAGGTCGACGCGCACGCCGGCCTGGCTCAGCACCTCGGCGGCCATCAGGCCGGCGGGGCCTCCGCCGATGATGGCGACGTGGTGGGGGGCGGTGGAGGCGGGCTGGGTCATGGCGTGCGCTGCGGTCTGGCGGGAAGAGGCGCGCATTCTACCAGCCGCGAACCCTGTGGGAGCGAGCTTGCTCGCGATGGCGACGGTACATCCGGCATCGATGGGTCGGACAGACCGTTATCGCCAGCAGGCTGGCGCCCTCCGTGTTTGCTTTTTGCGATTCAACATGGGCTCCGCCGGGCGGAGTCAGGCACTGGTCAAAAAACGACCATCGCGCTGCAGGCCAGGGTCAGCGTGGGCTGTAGTCCCTTTCGCGCAGGTTATCCACAGGCCGTTCCACAGCGATTGTGGGTAACGCAGCACAACTCAATGACAACCGGATGACTGCCAGACCCGCTGCGCGCTGTGGTGCAGGATGCCGTGGCGGCGGGCGAGGGCCTGGCGGTCCTTGCTGTAGCCGCCGCCGATGACGCCGACCACCGGGATGTCGCGGCCCAGGCAATGGCGCATGACGCTTTCGTCCCGGGCGGCCACGCCGGCGTCGGTCAATTGCAGATAACCGAGGGCGTCGTCCTTGTGCACGTCGACGCCGGCGTCGTACAGCACCAGGTCCGGCTGGTACAGCGGCAGCAGGTAGTTGAGGGCATCGTCGACGACGCGCAGGTAATCGGCGTCGCCCATGCCCTTGGGCAGTGGGATGTCCCAGTCGCTTTCGGCCTTGCGTGCGGGAAAGTTCTTTTCGCAATGCAGGGAAACGGTGATCGCCTCCGGGGTGTCGTGCAGGATCCGGGCGGTGCCGTCGCCTTGGTGCACGTCGCAGTCGAAGATCAGCACGCGGTTCACCCGGCCGCTCTGCAGCAGGTAGTGGCTGATGATCGCCAGGTCGTTGAAGATGCAGAACCCGGCGGGGTAGTCGTAGTGGGCGTGGTGGGTGCCACCGGCCAGGTGGCAGGCCAGGCCGTGCTCCAGGGCCTTTTCCGCCGCCAGGATCGAACCGCCGACCGCCCGCACCGTGCGCCGGGCCAGCGCCTCGTTCCACGGCAGGCCGAGGCGGCGCTGGTCTTCGCGGGACAGCTCGCCGCTCATGTAGCGCTCGATGTAGTCGCGGTCATGGGCCAGGGCGAGGATGTCCGGTGGGCACAGCTGCGGGCGCAGCAGGTCTTCGTCGCGGGTCAGGCCGCTGTCCACCAGGTGGTCGCGCAGCAGGCGGAACTTGTCCATCGGGAACCGGTGATCCGCCGGGAACTCAGGGCTGTAGTCGTCGTGGTAGATCAACGGTAATGGCATGGAGAAATCATGTAGGCACGCAGGAAAGAATCACGGATCCTACCAGCGATGTAGACTGGCGGCACGGAAACGGAGGGGCACCATGGAGCCGATACTTGAGCTTGAAAGCGCAAGGCTGCGGATGCGCCAGTGGCAGGACGAGGATTTGCCGGCATTTGCCGCTATGTGCGCGGATCCGCAGGTGATGCGCTATTTCCCTGCACCGTTGACCCGACTGGAAAGCGCCTCGATGATCGGTCGCGTGCGCGGGCATTTCGCCGAACACGGTTATGGCCTGTGGGCGCTGGAGCGCAAGGACTCCGGCCAGTTCATCGGCTTCACGGGCTTGGGCGTGGTGGGCTTCGACGCGCCGTTCACCCCGGCGGTGGAAATCGGCTGGCGCCTGGCCAAGGAGCACTGGGGCTTGGGGTATGCCAGCGAAGCGGCGTGGACGGCGCTGCGTTGCGGCTTCGACCGGGTGGCGCTGAACGAGGTGGTGTCGTTCACCAGCGAGTCCAACCTGCCGTCGCAGAAAGTGATGCAGGCGATCGGCATGCACCACGCCGAGGCGGATGATTTCGATCACCCGCGCCTGGCCGACGGCCATCCGCTGCGCCGGCACGTGCTGTACCGCATCAGCCGCGAGCAGTGGCTGCAAACCTTGCATGGATAAGCAAACACGGACGTTTAAAATGGCCGCCGCCCCGAAGGGCCCGGTCAGAACCTGAATCCCCCGCCGCAGCCGAGACTGCGCGGTTTTGCTTTGTGTGAGGAGAGTCTGAATGAGCCAAGTGTTGGAAGATCTGGTGGATCTGCTGACCCTCGAACCGATCGAGGAAAACCTGTTCCGCGGCCGCAGCCAGGACCTGGGGTTCCGCCAGCTGTTCGGCGGCCAGGTGCTCGGCCAGTCGTTGTCGGCGGCCAGTCAGACCGTCGAAGAGGCGCGGCATGTGCACTCGATGCACGGTTATTTCCTGCGTCCGGGGGACGCCAAGCTGCCGGTGGTGTACTCGGTGGACCGCGTGCGCGACGGCGGCAGCTTCAGCACCCGGCGCGTCACGGCGATCCAGAAGGGCCATCCGATCTTCACGTGCAGCGCTTCGTTCCAGTACGACGAGGAAGGCTTCGAGCACCAGAGCCGGATGCCTGAGGTCGTCGGCCCGGAGAACCTGCCGTCGGAACTGGAGATCACCCAGCAGCGCGCCCATCTGATCCCCGAGCACATGCGCGAGAAGCTGCTGTGCCCGAAACCGATCGAGGTGCGCCCGGTCACCGAAAAGGATCCGTACAACCCGCAGCCGGCCGACCCGGTCAAGTACGTGTGGTTCCGCGCCGACGGCGCCCTGGCCGACATCCCGGCCCTGCACAAGTACTTGTTGGCCTACGCCTCGGACTTCGGCCTGCTGACCACGTCGATGCTGCCCCACGGCAAGTCGGTCTGGCAGAAGGACATGCAGGTCGCCAGCCTCGACCACGCGCTGTGGTTCCACAATGACCTGCGCGCCGACGACTGGCTGCTCTACGCGATGGACAGCCCGTGGGCCGGCAACTCCCGCGGGTTCTCCCGGGGCAGCGTGTTCAACCGCGCCGGGCAACTGGTGGCGTCGGTGACCCAGGAAGGCCTGATCCGCCACCGCAAGGACTGGGCATGAGTCTGGCGGACGTGCGGCACTGGGTGTTCGACATGGACGGCACCCTGACCGTCGCGGTGCATGACTTCGCGGCGATCCGGGTGGCGTTGTCGATTCCGCCCGAGGACGACATCCTCACCCACCTTGCGGCCTTGCCGGCGGACGAAGCGGCCGCCAAGCACGCCTGGCTGCTGGAGCATGAACGGGATCTGGCGCTGGGCTCGACCCCGGCTTCCGGCGCGGTGGAGCTGGTGCGCGACCTGCACGCCCGGGGCTACCGGCTCGGCATCCTGACCCGCAATGCCCGCGAGCTGGCCCATGTCACGCTCGAAGCCATCGGCCTGGCCGACTGCTTTGCCGTGGAGGATGTGCTGGGCCGCGACGAAGCGCCGCCCAAGCCGCATCCCGGCGGGCTGCTGAAACTGGCGCACGCCTGGGCGGTGCCGGCCAGCGAGATGGTGATGGTCGGCGACTACCGCTTCGACCTCGATTGCGGCCGGGCGGCGGGGGCGCGGACGGTGCTGGTGAACCTGCCGGACAACCCATGGCCGGAACTCACGGACTGGCACGCGAAGGATTGCGTCGAGCTGCGGCGGATGGTGTTCGCCTGAGCGGACGCCATCACTGGCCGAACAAGGCCTTCTGCCCCTCCGGCGACGTCAGCATGCCGTCGCCGTTGTGCCCCACGCCGGGCACCTCCATCAGCCGCTGGTTCACCCCTTCCGGGTGACGGCGCAGCAGGTAGCCGAAAAACAGTTTCCCGCGCTCCAGCCGGTTGGCGCCCTGGGCCTTGGCCGCGCAGCTCTTGTCCAGCGCCGGGTGCTGCGGGTCGGTGTCTTGCTGGCCGAGCAGATAGATCACCTCGCGTTTGACGTAACTGCCTTCAAGCTGCGCCGGCGTTTGCCCGCCGGCATAGATCGGCGGATCCGCCAGACCGTACTTCCAACGGTTGAAGCCGGCGCATTGCGCGTGATCGAACGCCACCGGCCGCTGCTCGTTGAAATAGGCGTACGACGAAGGGTTGGCCACCACGTAACGCAAGCGGATGCCTTCGGCCTTCAGCGTCGGCGGTTCCTTGGCGAGCAGCGCATAGCGCTGGACGACCTGGCCGCCGCCGGAGTGGCCGAAGATCACGATCTGCTTCACGTCGGGAAACTGCTTGCGGTCGCTGACCCGCGCGACGATCTCGTCCAGCGCGGCGTAGGAACTCAACGGGTTCGGCCCTGTGGATAACCCGCCGCCCATCCAGTCGTTGCCTTGCCAGCGCAGCACGCTCGGCGGCAGCGAGTACAGCGCCACGTCGCTTTCGTTGAGGAACTGCGGGGCGATCACCAGAGTGCTGGCGCTCTGGCCGGCCAGCTCCGCCGCGCTCTCGGCGCTCTTGCGGTAGGTCTCGGCGTTGCGCAGGCGCCCATGCACGACGATCAGCACCCGCTCGATCCTGGCCGGCGTCGGGCCGATCCCCACTGCCATTTCCCCGGCCTTGAGTTGCAGGCGCCCGGTGCTGATCGCATCGACGCCGGCGGCCTGGGCCCCGCCGGCGATGAACAATAAAGCCAACAGCCATCTATGCATTTACAGGTTTTTCGCCGCAAAGGTATCGCACTGGCCGACCTGGCCTTGGGCGAATCCGGTTTTGAACCAGCGCACCCTTTGCGCCGACGTGCCATGGGTGAACGAGTCCGGCACCACGCGGCCCTGACCCTGCTGTTGCAGGCGGTCGTCGCCGATGGCGTTCGCTGCGTTCAGGGCTTCTTCGATGTCGCCCGGCTCCAGCCAGTTCAGGCGTTTCTGCGCGTTGTACGCCCAGACGCCGGCCAGGCAGTCGGCCTGCAGTTCCTGGCGCACCAGCAGACCGCCGTCGCCTTCCATCTGCCGGCCTTGCTGGCGGGCGGCCTGGATCTTCGCCGAGACGCCGAGCAAGGTCTGCACATGGTGGCCGACTTCGTGGGCGATCACGTAGGCCTGGGCGAAGTCGCCCGCCGCCTTGAAGCGCTGGGCCATTTCCTGGAAGAACGCCATGTCCAGGTACACCTTCTGGTCCGCCGGGCAATAGAACGGGCCGGTGGCCGAGGTGGCCAGGCCGCAGGCGGAATTGACCCGGTTGCTGAACAGCACCAGGGTCGGATCGCGGTACTGGCGGCCGGCCTGCTGGAAGATCGCACCCCAGGTGTCTTCGGTGTCGCCGAGGATCGAACGCACGAACTCGGCCTGTTCATCGTTGGCCGGCGGTGCCTTGCGGGTTTGCGTGCCGACCGGCGCCGATTGTTCGGTCATCTGGCCGGTGAGCTGGCCGAGGATCTGCAGCGGATCCTGCCCCGTGATCCAGCCGATGCCGACGATCAGCAGGATCGCGGTGAGGCTCAGGCCCTTGCCGCCGCCGAAGCGCATCCCGCCGCCACCGCCCATGTCATCGCCACGGGCATCGACGACGTTGTCGCTGCGTCGTCCTTTTCTCCATAGCATGTGGGAATCCTCTGCTTTTGCGTGATGAACAGTGTTGTTGGTGTGTGAGTTTGGCGCCAGTCCGGCCGTCCGTCCATTCGCAGACGAAAGCAGTCCCGATCTCAGTGATCCACGTCGGGCCTATTGCCGATGGGTAGGAACCTGACGCTGCCGGCGAATTCCGTTGCGCAGGAAATTTTTTGTCGCGGGCCGTCAACGGCGTTCGGTTGCTGCCTGCGCCGGCGAGGGGAGGATTTCGCAATCCTCGCCGTGTCTTCTAGAATCGGCCAAATTTCACTGGGATCTCACCATGGCCGGCAGTCAAATCGAACGGGTCTTCAGCGTGCTGGAAAGCCTCGCCAGCGAGGCGGGCGGGCTGCCGATGCAAACCCTGGCCGAGCAGTTGGGCATCCCGAAAAGCGCGACCCACCGCTTGCTCGCCGAACTGGTCCGGCTGGGTTATGTGCGGCAGAATCCGGATACGCTGCGCTATCACATGTCCACCCGGCTGGTGGCGATGGGGTTTCGTTACCTGTCGGGCAGCGGGGCCGACATTGTGCAGCCGGTGCTCGACCGCCTGGCCCAGGAGACCGGCGAACTGGTGCGCCTGGGCGTCATCGACGGCGAGCGCCAGACCTGGATCGCCAAGGCCCAGGGCGCCCGCACCGGCCTGCGCTACGACCCTGACATGGGCCGCGAGGCACCGCTGTTCTACACCGCTTCGGGCCATGCATGGCTGGCGTGCATGAGCGATGCCGAGGCGCTGTCGCGGGTCGAACGCCAGGGCATCGAACTGCCTGCCGGGGCCGGGCCGAATGCGCCGCGTTCCCCCGGCGATCTGCTCGAACGCCTGCGTATCGCCCGGGAACAGGGCTACGCCTGCGTCGAGGAAAGTTCGGCGGTGGGCACCTCGGCGATTGCGGCAGTGGTGCGCCATCCCGGCGATGGCCGGGCGATCGGCGTGCTGAGCATCGCCGGCCCCAGCGCGCGGCTGCCGGGGGCGCGGCTGCATGAACTGGCGCCGCTGCTGCTGACGTTCGCCCGGGAACTGTCCGAGGCGAGCCAGGCGTCTGAGCTGTTCGTTTGACGAATTTTGTGGGGGCGAGCAGCGGCGAAGCGAAAATGTGCGCTGTTCGCACGGTTTTGTGTTTCCGGTCTGTGAAAATATGGAACCGAGTTCTAGATTGTTGATTGTCAGTGCTTTCCGGTCAGTTCCAAGGGCGGGCGCAGGTGCCCCGCTTCATCAGGTTCAGTGTTCATTCAGAGATATCCAATGACCGTCAGCACCCCGCTTTCCGGCGTCAATCAACCCTTCAAGGGGATCTTGCTGATCGTCGTGGCCACGTTCCTGTTCTCCAGCCATGACGCCCTGTCGAAATACCTCTCAGGCTTCTATCCGATCGTGATGGTGGTGTGGGCGCGGTATCTGGTGCACACCTTGCTGATGGCCGGGATTTTCCTGCCGCAGTCGGGGCTGCGGGTGCTGCGCACCAAGCGGCCGCTGCTCCAGACCGTGCGGGCGTTGTGCCTGCTGGGCACGAGCCTGTTCTTCACCACGGCGCTGCTGTACATCCCGCTGGCGGAGGCCACGGCGGTGAACTTCCTGGCCCCGGTGCTGGTGACGGCGCTGTCGGTGCCGCTGCTCAAGGAGCGGGTGACGCGGGGGCAATGGATCGCGGTGATCTGCGGTTTTTCCGGGGTGCTGGTGATCGTCCATCCCGGTGGCGAGCTGTTCACCCCGGCGGTGTTGCTGCCGTTCTGCTCGGCGCTGTTTTTCTGCTTTTACCAGTTGCTCACGCGCAAGCTCAGCGAAGTCGACAGCCCGACCACCAGCAACTTCTTTGCGGGGCTGTGCAACACGCTGGTGATGAGTGCGCTGGTGCCGTTCTTCTGGCAGGTGCCGAGCCTGGGGCATGGTCTGCTGATGCTGGCGCTGGGCAGTTGCGGGATGACCGCGCACCTGTTCCTGACCCAGGCCTTCCGGCATGCCGCGCCGGCGCTGCTGGCGCCGTTCGGTTATTGCCAGATCGTGTTTGCGGGGCTGTTGGGCTGGCTGCTGTTCAACCACACGCCGACCCTGACCACGGTCGCGGGCATTGCGGTGATCTGCTGCAGCGGACTGGCGGCGGCCTGGCAGCAGCGCCGCGCCTGAACGTTGCGCGGGTGGGGGCTGGCAGGCCAGCCCCCACAAGGAACCGCGCTCAAGGTCACTCGGTGACGGTGGGGATCTTGCGGGGGGCCATGAAGTACATCCAGATCAGCGCGATGAAGTACATCGCCGGGATCAGGGTGAACAGCACGGTGTAGTTGTTGTTCGTGACGGTCAGGATGTGGCCGACGATCTGGGTCATGAACATCCCGCCGATGGCCGCGCACATGCCGCCGAAGCCGAACACGGTGCTCATCATGTGCTTGGGCGTGTAGTCCATCACCAGGCTCCAGATGTTGGCGGTCCAGGCCTGGTGCGCGCCGATGGCCAGAGAGATGGCGGCCACCGCGACCCACAGGTGGCTGGAGCCGGCGGCCACCACCACGCCGATGATGCAGCAGGCGAACAGGAACATCGACAGCAGCCGCGCCTTGATCGGGTCGGCGCCGCGCCCGATCAGGAACGACGAGAGGATGCCGCCGCCCACGCTGCCGAAGTCGGCGGTGAGGTAGATGATGATCAGCGGGATGCCCATCTGGGTCACGTTGATGCCCAGGTTGTATTGCTGGTTGAGGAACGGCGGCAGCCAGTACAGGTAGAACCAGAATACCGGCGCGGTCAGCGAGTAGGCGAGGGCGAAGGCCCAGGTTCCGCGCATGCGCAGGATCCGCGAGAACGGCACGCGGGCCTGTTCCGGCTCGGGCTGCTGCTGGATGTATTCCAGCTCCGAGGCCTTCACGCTCGGATGGTCTTCCGGGTTGAAGTATTTGAGGGCCCAGCACAGCAGCCAGACACCGCCCAGCGCCGACATGCACAGGAACGCCGCCTGCCAGCCCCAGGCATGCAGGATCAGCGGCAGGAGCATCGGGGTGAACATCGCGCCGACGTTGGTGCCGGCGTTGAAGATGCCGGTGGCCACCGCACGCTCGCCGGCAGGGAACCACAGGCGGGTGGTCTTCACGCAGGCCGGGTAGTTGGCCGCTTCGGTCAGGCCGAGGATGAAGCGGCAGACCATGAAGCCCGCCGCCGAGGTCGCCAGGCCATGGGCGCCGGTGGCCAGGCTCCACAGCAGCACGGCGCAGAAGAACACGCGCTTGACCCCGACCCGGTCGATCAGCCGGCCCTGCAGCACGAAGCCGATGGCGTAGCCGACCTGGAACCAGAAGTTGATGTTGGCGTAGTCCATTGCCGTCCAGCTCATCTCCTTGGCCAGGATCGGCTGCATCACGCCCAGGGCGGCGCGGTCGATGTAGTTCAGGGTGGTGGCGAAAAACACCAGCGCCAGCATGCCCCAACGGGTCTTGCCGACGGCCAGGGCGCCGCGGATCTTGTCGCCGATGCCGCTGGAGGCAGAGGTCATGGCTGCACGCGCCATGTGTGAGCTTTGGGAAGGAGTCATGTAAGCCACCCGTTTCTTGAAATTTTTATGGTGTTCTGGGTCGTTTCGCAGCGAGACCGACGGTTCGCATCCGGGCTCGGTGTGGCGTCGATGTTGGGCAGCGGCCGAAAGATCGTCAATTCGCCAAACCGGCATTGTGTTCGATAATCGCACGCAAAACTAACCGGGTAGTACACTTTAAATTGCCTGGCGACCGATCGGAACCAATAATCCGCTCACCCGCAAAAGCGGCGCCATCCCCGCCGCCGACGCCTCCACCGGGAGTTGAGAGATGCAGCGATCCATTGCCACCGTTTCCTTGAGCGGCACCCTGCCGGAAAAGCTCGAAGCCATTGCCGCCGCCGGGTTCGACGGGGTCGAGATCTTCGAGAACGATCTGCTGTACTACGACGGCAGCCCCCGGGAGATCCGGCAGATGTGCGCCGACCTCGGCATCGCCATCACCCTGTTCCAGCCGTTCCGCGATTTCGAGGGCTGCCGCCGCGACCGGCTCGCGCGCAACCTGGAGCGTGCCGAGCGCAAGTTCGACCTGATGCAGGAGCTGGGCACCGACCTGGTGCTGGTGTGCAGCAACGCCTCGGCCGACAGTCTCGGCGACCGGCAGATCCTGGTCGACGACCTGCGCCTGTTGGCCGAACGCGCCGGCGCCCGTGGCCTGCGCATCGGCTACGAGGCCCTGGCCTGGGGGCGTCATGTGAACACGTATCAACAGGTCTGGGACATCGTGCGCCAGGCCGACCACCCGAGCCTGGGCGTGCTGCTCGACAGCTTCCACACCCTGTCGCTCAAGGGCGACCCGAGCGCCATCGCCGACATCCCCGGCGAAAAGATCTTCTTCGTGCAGATGGCCGACGCGCCGATCCTGGCCATGGACGTGCTGGAGTGGAGCCGGCATTTCCGTTGTTTCCCGGGGCAGGGCGAGTTCGACCTGCCGGGGTTTCTCGCCCCGATCATCCAGAGCGGCTACACCGGTCCCCTGTCGCTGGAGATCTTCAACGACGGGTTCCGCGCCGCACCGACCCGCGCCAACGCGGCGGATGGATTGCGTTCGCTGCTGTACCTGGAGGAGAAGACCCGTCAGCGCCTGGCGCAGCAGCCGCTGCCGCTGGCCAGCCGCGAGATCCTGTTCGAGACGCCCAAGGCCAGCGGGTACGACGGCGTCGAGTTCCTGGAGTTCGCCGTGGACGAAGCCCTGGGCGCCAAGCTGTCGAACTGGCTGGAGCGGCTGGGGTTCGTCAAGGCCGGGCAGCACCGCTCCAAGAGCGTGAGCCTGCTGCGTCAGGGCGACATCAACCTGATCCTCAACGCCGAGCCTTATTCGTTCGGCCACAGTTATTTCGAGGCCCACGGCCCGTCGCTGTGCGCCACGGCGCTGCGGGTCAAGGACAGCGCCAGCGCCTTGGCGCGGGCGGTGGCCTACAAGGGCCAGCCGTACCGGGGGCTGGTCGGGCCCAACGAACTGGAGCTGGCGGCGATCCGCGCGCCGGACGGCAGCCTGATCTATCTGGTGGATGAAGACGCGGACGTGTACGGCACCGACTTCAATCTGGTGCCGGGCGCCCAGGCCCGCGGCGGCCTCAAGCGCATCGACCACATGGCCATGGCGCTGCCGGCGGACAGCCTCGACACCTGGGTGCTGTTCTACAAGAGCGTGCTGGATTTCGAGGCCGACGACGAGGTGGTGCTGCCGGACCCTTACGGCTTGGTGAAGAGCCGGGCGCTGCGCAGCCGCGACAGTTCGGTGCGCCTGCCGCTGAACATTTCCGAGAACCGCAACACCGCGATCTCCCATGCGTTGTCGAGCTACAGGGGTTCGGGCGTGCATCACATCGCGTTCGACTGCGAGGACATCTTCGCGCAAGTGCGGCGCGCCAAGGAGGCCGGGGTGCCGTTGCTGGACATCCCGCTCAACTACTACGACGACCTCGCTGCGCGCTTCGACTTCGACGACGAGTTCCTCAGCGAGCTGGCCTACTACAACGTGCTGTATGACCGCGACGCCCAGGGCGGCGAGCTCTTCCACGTCTACACCGAACCGTTCGAAGGACGCTTCTTCTTCGAGGTCATCCAACGCCGCAACGGTTACGCCGGTTACGGCGCCGCCAACGTCGCGGTGCGGCTGGCGGCGATGGCCAAAGCACGCAGCGGCGGTGCCCGCCAGGCGAAGTTGTAGGTATTTCGTAAACGCGGGATTAAACACGGGCTGCTCGGCTTCCTTCACTGTGCCGCGCGGCCCATAATCGCCAGCTTGTGCAGTGATGGCCGTGAGCCCGCAATGACAATGACTTCAGAACTTACCGTCGCCGTTTCGCCTGTCGCCGAGCCGCGCAAGAGTCGCAAGAACAACCCGGAAAAGACCCGTGAGAACATCCTGCAGGAGGCGATCGTCGAGTTCGTCCAGCAGGGCCTGTCCGGCGCCCGCGTCGATGCGATCGCCGAGCGCATCCACACCTCCAAGCGCATGATCTACTACTACTTCGGCAGCAAGGAGCAGCTGTACGTCGAGGTGCTGGAGAAACTCTACGGCGACATCCGCAACACCGAAAGCCGCCTGCACCTGGCCGAATTGCCGCCGGTGGAAGCGATCCGTCGGCTGGTGGAGTTCACCTTCGACCACCATGACCGCAACGTCGATTTCGTGCGGATCGTCAGCGTCGAGAACATCCACAACGCCGAGTACGTGAAGCGCTCCGACGCGATCAAGGCGATGAACAACACCATCCTCGATTCGCTGAGCGAGATCCTGCAGCGCGGGGTGCAGAAAGGGGTGTTTCGCGCCGGGCTCGATGCGCTGGACGTGCACCTGCTGATCAGTTCGTTCTGCTTCTACCGCGTCTCGAACCGCCACACCTTCGGCGAGATCTTCCAGATAGACCTGCCGGACGAAAGCATCAAGCAGCGCCACCGCCAGATGATCTGCGAATCGGTGCTGCGCTACCTGCAAGCCTGACGGTCAGCGAGGGGCGGCCCCTCGCACCGCTCATCCGTTCATGCGCTGGAAATGCGCCAGCATCCGTTGCGCGTCCGCCGCCACGCCGCTGAACAGCTCGAACGCCTTCACCGCCTGAAACACCGCCATGTTGCCGCCGTCCAGCGTGCGGCAACCGAGGGCGCGGGCGTTGCGCAGCAGTTCGGTCTCCAGCGGGAAGTACACGATCTCCGCCACCCACAGTTGCGCCCGCAGCAGTTCCGCCGGCACCGGCATGCCCGGCAGCTTGGCCATGCCCATCGGCGTGGTGTTGACCAGGCCGTCGGCCTGTTTAAGCGCCGTCGGCAAGTCCTGCCCGAGCACGGCGCGGCGCTCGCCGAAATGCTGATTGAGGTTGAGGGCCAGGCTTTCGGCACGCCCGGCGTCCACGTCAAAAATGCTCAGGTGCCGAACGCCTTCGCTCAGCAGTGCGTGGGCCACCGCCGCACCGGCGCCGCCGGCGCCCATCTGGACGACACGTTCACGGTCGACGTCCGGCAGGCCTCGGCGAAAACCCTCGGCGAAGCCCAGGCAATCGGTGTTGTGCCCCACGCGCTTGCCGTCCTTGAGCACGACCGTGTTCACCGCACCGATGCCCCGGGCTTCCGGCGACAGTTCGTCGAGCAGCGGGATGATCGCCTGCTTGCACGGGAAGGTGATGTTCAGGCCGGTGAAGTTCATTCGCTCGGCGGCCAACAGCAGGTCGGGCAGGGCGTCGCTGTCCAGTTGCAGTTGATCGAGGTCGATCAGCCGGTACAGGTAGCGCAGGCCTTGGGCATCGCCTTCCTGTTCGTGCATCGCCGGCGTGCGGGACGCCTGGATGCCTGCGCCGATCAGACCGGCCAGAACCGCATTCTGCCGAGTCATGCGCGCGCTCCTTTGAACCGGTGGCCGAAATGCTCCAGGGCCAGACGATAGCCGTGGCTGCCGAAGCCGCACATTACGGCAGTGGCGATGGCGGAGACGAAGGAGTGGTGGCGGAACGGCTCGCGGGCATGGACGTTGGACAAGTGCACCTCGATCACCGGCAGTTCGCTGGCCACCAGCGCGTCGCGGATCGCCACCGAGGTGTGTGTCCACGCCGCAGGATTGATGACGATGCCGGCGCAACGGTTGCGGGCGCCGTGGATCCAGTCGAGCAATTCGCCTTCGTGGTTGGTCTGGCGGAACTCCACGGCCAGGCCGAGCTCGTCGGCGGCACGTGCGCACAGGGTGGAAATATCGGCCAGGGTTTCGTGGCCGTAGGTCGCCGGCTCGCGGGTGCCGAGCAGGTTCAGGTTCGGGCCGTTGAGCACCAGAACGATCGGGGGCATGGGGACAACTCCACTTATTCTTGTTGGCTTCGGTCGAAGGGTTCGATCGGTGGAGATAAATTGTACTGCCTGGTTACTTTGGTCAATCGGTCCCCGGTTTTCCCGGCGTATTGTGTGCGGTGATCGCACGCTGCCGGTTCACTGCGGCAGTTGCCCCACCAGAAAATCGATGAACGCCCGCACCCGCAGCGGCATGTGGCGGTTCTGCGGATACAGCAGGGTGAACGGCCGCGAGCGCCCGGCGTAGGGCTTGAGCACTTCCACCAGGGTGCCGTCGGCCAAGTCCTTTTCGACGATGAAGCGGTAGGTCTGGAACAGGCCGGCGCCGTGCCGGGCGAGGGTGACGCCGCCGAGCACATCGTCGGAGCAGCAGAAATTGCCGTCCGCCAGAACCTCCCGTGGGGTGTCCCCGTCGTAGAACAGCCAGGTGATCCGTCGGCCGTTGCTGGGCAGTTCGTACTGGATGCATTCGTGGCCGGCGAGGTCGTCGAGGGTCTGCGGGGTTCCGGCGCGCTTGAGGTAGTCGGGGCTGGCGACCATCACCAGCGCCGCGTCTTCCAGGTGGCGGGCGATCAGGCCCGAATCGGGGATCGCCCGAACGCGGATCGCCATGTCGTAGCCCTCGCCGACGAAATCGATGTTGCGGTTGCTGATGTGGATGTCGACTTTCACCTGCGGGAACCGTGCCCGGAACGCCGGCAGCAGCGGCAGGATCCGGTGATGGGCGTAGGTCGTGGGGATGCTGATGCGCAGGGTGCCGGAAGGCTCCTGCTGCTGGCCCATGACTTCCCGCTGGGCCTCGACCAGTTGCGCCAGCGCCTGCCGGCATTCTTCGTAGTAGCGCCGGCCACTGTCGGTCAGCTTGACGCTGCGGGTGGTGCGGGCGAACAGACGCACGCCCAGCCGTTCCTCCATGCGCGACACCGACCGGCTCACCGCAGCCGGCGTTACCGCCGCCGCCAGTGCCGCGCCGGTGAAGCTGCCGGCCTCGGCGGCCAGGCAGAACAGTTCGATGCTGCCCAACTGAAGATCGTCGAAGTGTCGCTGCATGATGGCTCGCACCGGGGAATGAGCCCCTGTATTTAGCAAATGCCGAGGCACCGTGAAAGGCATGCGAGCCATTTTGCCAAGGGCTTTCGGCGACGGCGCCGGGAGGGCGCCTTCGGAGGGGAGCAGGGCAGGCACAAAAAAGCCGTCGGTCACGACGGCTTTTCGGTATGCGTTCCTGACGCTCAGCGTCGGGTCAGCAAGACCCCGGACTCCATGTGGTGCGTCCACGGGAACTGGTCGAACAGCGCGCAACGGGTGATGCGGTGGGTGTCGTGCAGCTGGGCGATGTTCGCCGCGAGGGTTTCGGGGTTGCAGGAGATGTACAGGATGTTGTCGAAACGCCGGGTCAGCTCGCAGGTGTCCGGATCCATGCCGGCGCGGGGCGGGTCGACGAAGACGCTGCCGAATTCGTAGCTCTTCAGGTCGATGCCTTGCAGGCGGCGGAACGGGCGCACCTCGTTCAGGGCTTCGGTCAGCTCTTCGGCGGACAGGCGCACCAGGGTGACGTTATCCACAGCGTTTTCGCTGAGGTTGCTCAGCGCGGCGTTGACCGACGTCTTGCTAATCTCGGTGGCCAGCACCTTGCGCACGCGGGTGGCCAGCGGCAGGGTGAAGTTGCCGTTGCCGCAGTACAGCTCCAGCAGGTCGTCCTCACGGTCGCCCAGCGCCTCGAAGGCCCAGTCGAGCATCTTCTGGTTCACGGTGCCGTTGGGCTGGGTGAACGCGCCTTCCGGTTGGCGGTAGCTGAAGGTGCGGCCGCCGACGTCGAGCTTCTCCACCACATAGTCGCGGCCGATGACTTCGCGCTTGCCCTTGGAGCGGCCGATGACGCTGACGTTCAGGTCCGCCGCCAGCTTCGATGCCGCCACGTGCCAGTGCTCGTCCAGCGGACGGTGATAGCACAGGGTGATCATCGCATCGCCGGCCAGGGTGGTCAGGAACTCCACCTGGAACAGCTTGTGGCTGAGCGCCGAGCTGGCCTGCCAGGCCGCCTTGAGCTGCGGCATCAGCTGGTTGATGCGCAGGCTGGCGATCGGGAATTGCTCGATCAGGATCGGCGTGCGCTTGTCCTCCTGGGAGAACATCGCGTAATGGCGCTCGCCGGCCTCGCGCCACAGGCGGAATTCGGCGCGCAGACGAAAGTGCTGCAACGGCGAGTCGAACACCGAAGGCTCCGGTGCATCGAACGGGGCCAGCAGGTCACGCAGGCGCGTGACCTTGTCGGCAAGCTGTGCGGCGTAGGCCTGGGAATCGAAAGTCATGCGTTGAACCAACCCAACTTGATCACGAACAGGATCGACAGGATCACCAGCGCCGGGTTCAGCTCACGGGCGCGGCCCGACAGGATCTTGATGGCGGTCCAGGCGATGAAGCCGAACGCGATGCCGTTGGCGATGGAGTAGGTGAACGGCATCGCCAGGGCGGTGACCACGACCGGCGCGGCGACGGTGATGTCTTCCCAGTCTATTTCCGCCAGGCCCGAAGTCATCAGCACGGCGACGAACAGCAGCGCCGGGGCGGTGGCGAAGGCCGGCACGCTGGCCGCCAGCGGCGAGAAGAACAGCGCCAGCAGGAACAGGATCGCGACGACGATGGCGGTCAGGCCGGTGCGGCCCCCGGCGCTCACGCCGGCGGCGGACTCGATGTAGCTGGTGGTGGTGGAGGTGCCCAGCAGGGAACCGGCCATCGCGGCGGTGCTGTCGGCGATCAGGGCGCGGCCCATCTTCGGCATGTGGCCGTCCTTGCCCATCAGGCCGGCGCGCTTGGCGACGCCGATCAGGGTGCCGGAGTTGTCGAACAGGTCGACGAACAGGAAGGCGAAGATCACGCTGACCAGACCGATGTCCAGCGCGCCCTTGATGTCCAGCTGCAGGAAGGTCGGGGCCAGCGACGGTGGCATCGAGGTCACGCCGCCGAACGGGGTGAAGCCCATGACGATCGACACGATGGTCACCGCCAGGATGCCGATCAGCACGGCGCCGCGCACTTTCAGCGCTTCGAGGGCGACGATCAGGGCGAAGCCCAGGGTCGCGAGGATCGGGGCCGGTTGCTTGAGGTCGCCGAGGCCGACCATGGTCGCCGGGTTGCCGACCACGATGCCGGCGTTGTGCAGGGCGATCAGGGCCAGGAACAGGCCGATGCCGGCGGCGATCGCCGAGCGCAGCGGCAGGGGGATGCTGTTGATGATCCATTCACGGATGCGGAAGATCGACAGCAGGAAGAAGCACACGGCCGAAATGAACACCGCACCCAGCGCCACTTGCCAGGTGTGGCCCATGTGCAGCACGACGGTGTAGGTAAAGAAGGCGTTCAGGCCCATGCCCGGCGCGAGGGCGATCGGGTAGTTGGCGATCAGGCCCATCACCGTGGAACCGATGGCGGCGGCAAGGCAGGTGGCGACGAACACCGCGCCTTTGTCCATGCCGGTCTCGCCGAGGATGCTCGGGTTGACGAACAGGATGTAGGCCATGGCCAGGAACGTCGTGACGCCCGCCAGGATCTCGGTCCGCACGTTGGTGTTGTGTGCCTTGAGTTGAAACAGCCTTTCCAGCATGTCTGCTCCCCGTGGCGCGCGTGGCGCCGTGAATGTATCGACCTCAACAGCAAAGCACAGGTCGCCGGATGCGCCTGGGATTTTGCTGTGGGCCGGAAAAAGCCGCGCATCATACCAGCAGCGCGGGGAATATGGCGGATGTCGGTGTCGATCGTCGGCGAAGTTTTGTGTCTGCGCCAAGTACGCCATACTGCGCGCTGTTTTTTGGGGGATGGACCGCATGAGCAAGCGCTGGATGAAAACCGCCGGGTTGACGGCCGCACTGCTGGCCGCGGTGCCGGCGGCGTTGGCGGCGTCGGCGCCGCCGTTGAGCGAAGTGAAAGTGATCAAGGTGCAGTCGGCGGCCTGCGGGCTGGAAGACATCGAAGACGGCCAGTCCCGCACGCAATGCGACCACGGCGGATCGGGCATCAAGGTCTATGTGCTGGAGATCGGCTACGGCCAGAGCCAGCCCCAGGCCTCCCTGGACGGCTTCGAGGTGGACGGCGTCCGCAGCCCGGTCTGCGCCTTCCAGACCGGCAACCTGACCGAATGCACCCCCGGCAGCAAAACCGTCGGCTCTCTCTATGAGTTCGACCTGGGCGCCAGGCAGGAAGGCACCTTCACCTTCACCAACACCTCGATCAACGCGCCGCGCAACACGTTGTCGACCCAGCTCTACATCAAGTGACAGAGGGGCCGGGGCAGGCCTGAGTCGCCTCAGGCCTTGGCTTCCTCCACCGGCACATGCATCCGGTCGCGGCTGGCCAGGGTCGGGAACAGCTTGATCCAGGTGCCGGTCACCACCAGCGTGCCGATGCCGCCCATGACCACCGCCGGCACCGTGCCGAACCAGTGGGCGGTGAGACCGGACTCGAATTCGCCGAGCTGGTTCGAGGCGCCGATGAACAGGCCGTTCACCGCGCTGACCCGGCCGCGCATCTCGTCAGGGGTTTCCAGCTGCACGAACGAGGCGCGGATCACCATGCTGATCATGTCCGCCGCGCCCAGCACCACCAGCACCGCCAGCGAGAACCAGAACGAGGTCGACAGGCCGAAGGCGATGGTCGCCACGCCGAACACGCCGACCGCCGTGAACATCACCCGGCCGACATGACGTTCCACGGCGAACCGCGCCAGGAACAGCGACATCAGCAATGCGCCCACCGCCGGAGCCGAGCGGAGCAGGCCCAGACCCCAGGCGCCGGTCAGCAGGATGTCCTTGGCGAACACCGGCAGCAGCGCCGTGGCGCCGCCGAGCAGCACCGCGAACAGATCCAGCGAGATCGCCCCGAGGATGTCCGGGCGGCTGCGGATGAAGCGGATCCCCGCCAGCAACGAATCCAGCGTGGCCTTGCCTTTGTTCAGCGGAGTCTGGCGCGCGGGCAGGTTGAGCATCAGGGTGCAGGCGATCACGTACAGCAGCACGGTCGGGCCGTAGACCCACACGCTGCCGAACGCATAGAGCAGGCCGCCCAGCGCCGGGGCGACGATCGTCGCCGACTGCTGGGCCGATTGTGCGGCGGCGACCGCCCGGGGGAACAGGGCGGTGGGCACGATGCTCGGCAGCAGGGCCTGGGTGGTGGGCATCTCGAAGGAGCGCGCGGCGCCCAGCAGGAAGGCGAGGATGAAGATCAGTTCGCGGGTGACGTGGTCGGTGGCGCTGCCGATGGCCAGCGTCAGGGCGATCAGCGCCTGCAGCGACTGGCAGATCGCCGCGACCTTGCGCCGGTCGTAGCGGTCGGCGACATGCCCGGTGTGCAGCATGAACAGCACCCGGGGCGCGAACTCCACCAGGCCCACCAGGCCCAGGTCGAGCACATTGCCGGTCAGTTGGTAGAGGTTCCAGCCGATGGCCACGGTGAGCATCTGAAAGCCGCTGGCGGTGAAGATCCGGGCCAGCCAGAACGCAATGAAAGGACGGTGGTGGCGGAGCAGCAAAGGCGCTTGGCTGGGCATCGGAGGGCCGGACGTGTGCGAGAGGGGAGTCGCGAGGTTATCACCAGTCTGTAACCAAAAGTTGCCATGTAGAAAAATTTAGTTAGCTAGACACCGATTTTTCGGGGGGCTGTGCTCCAAGGCGCTCGCCAATGTATTTCAGCGCGTTGCCGAAGCTATGAGGCAACTTGTCACGCGGCAAAAGACCACGCAGTTCGCCGTCGGAAATCGGACTACTCTTTCAACGTTGATTGATCCAGATCAAGACCCTTGCGGGAAGTGGTCTGGCGGCCGTCCGGCCAGGCTCCCCGCGTTGGGTGCGCGTAAAAAGAAGAACGAATCCGAATTCGCCGCACTCCATATCCGTGGGGGCAGTGGGTACCGGGCCACAAGCCCGGCAGCCTGTACCACCTGACAGAGGAAGACTTATGTTCGGTTTAGAGGCACTCGATCTCGCCCGAATTCAGTTCGCGTTCACCATCTCGTTCCACATTCTGTTTCCCGCCATCACCATCGGACTGGCGAGCTACCTGGCGGTGCTCGAAGGCCTGTGGCTGAAGACCGGCAACGACACCTACCGTGACCTCTACCATTTCTGGTCGAAGATCTTCGCCGTCAACTTCGGCATGGGGGTGGTCTCGGGGCTGGTCATGGCGTACCAGTTCGGCACCAACTGGAGCCGGTTCTCCGACTTCGCCGGTTCCGTCACCGGCCCGTTGCTCACCTATGAGGTGCTCACGGCGTTCTTCCTCGAAGCCGGTTTCCTCGGCGTGATGCTGTTCGGCTGGAACAAGGTCGGACGCGGCCTGCACTTCTTCTCCACGGTCATGGTGGCCATCGGCACCTTGATCTCGACTTTCTGGATCCTCGCGTCCAACAGCTGGATGCAGACCCCGCAAGGCTTCGAGATCGTCAACGGCCAGGTGATCCCCACCGACTGGCTGGCGATCATCTTCAACCCTTCGTTCCCGTACCGGCTGATGCACATGGCCACTGCCGCGTTCGTTGCCACGGCGTTCTTCGTCGGCGCCTCGGCGGCCTGGCACCTGCTGCGCGGCAAGGACAACCCGGCGATCCGCAAGATGCTGTCGATGGCCATGTGGATGGCCCTGATCGTCGCGCCGATCCAGGCCGTGATCGGCGACTTCCACGGCCTCAACACCCTCAAGCACCAGCCGGCGAAGATCGCCGCCATCGAAGGCCACTGGGAAAACGTCGGTAACGAGGCGACGCCGCTGATCCTGTTCGGCTGGCCGGACATGAAGGAAGAGAAGACCAAATTCGCCGTGGAGATCCCGTACCTCGGCAGCCTGATCCTGACCCACTCGCTGGACAAGCAGGTGCCGGCGCTCAAGGAGTTCCCGCCGGAGGACCGGCCCAACTCGACCATCGTGTTCTGGTCGTTCCGGATCATGGTGGGCCTCGGCTTCCTGATGATCTTCACTGGCCTCTGGAGCCTGTGGCTGCGCAAGCGTGACTCGCTCTACACCTCGCGGCCGTTCCTGTACCTGGCCCTGTGGATGGGGCCGTCGGGCCTGATCGCGATCCTCGCCGGCTGGTTCACCACCGAGATCGGCCGTCAGCCGTGGGTAGTCTACGGCTTGATGCGCACGGCGGACGCGTCCTCCAACCACAGCTTCATGCAGATGAGCATCACCTTGATCATGTTCGTGGTGGTGTACTTCGCGCTGTTCGGCGCCGGCCTGGGCTACATGATGCGCCTGGTGCGCAAGGGGCCGAAGACCGACGAGGGCAAGGAAACCAACGACGGCGGCCCCGGCCGCAAACGCACGCCGGCCCGTCCGCTGTCCGCCGCGGACGACGATGGCGCCGACGCCGACCGCAGCCTGACCAAGGAGATTTGAGTCATGGGTATCGATCTTCCGCTGATCTGGGCCGTGATCATCATCTTCGGCATCATGATGTACGTGGTCATGGACGGCTTCGACCTGGGGATCGGGATCCTTTTCCCGTTCACCCCCGGCAAGACCGACCGCGACGTGATGATGAACACCGTCGCCCCGGTCTGGGACGGCAACGAAACCTGGTTGGTGCTGGGGGGCGCCGCATTGTTCGGCGCCTTCCCGCTGGCCTATTCGGTGGTGCTGTCGGCGCTGTACCTGCCGCTGATCTTCATGCTGATCGGGCTGATCTTCCGCGGTGTGGCCTTCGAGTTCCGCTTCAAGGCCAAGGACGACAAGCGGCACCTGTGGGACAAGGCCTTCATCGGCGGCTCGATCGCCGCGACCTTCTTCCAAGGCGTGGCGCTGGGCGCCTTCATCGACGGCTTGCCGGTGGTCGACCGGCAATACGCCGGCGGACCGCTGGACTGGCTGACGCCGTTCACGATGTTCTGCGGCGCCGCGCTGGTGGTGGCCTACGCCTTGCTCGGCTGCACCTGGCTGATCATGAAGACCGAAGGCAAGCTCCAGCAGCAGATGCATGACCTGGCGCGGCCGCTGGCGTTCGTGCTGCTGGCGGTGATCGGCATCGTCAGCCTCTGGACGCCTTTGGCCCACCCGGAGATCGCGACCCGCTGGTTCAGCGTGCCGAACCTGTTCTGGTTCATGCCGGTGCCGATCCTCGTGCTGGTGACGATGTACGGCCTGCTCAAGGCCGTGGCGCGCAACGCCAACTACATGCCGTTCCTGTTGACCCTGGTGCTGATCTTCCTCGGCTACAGCGGCCTGGGCATCAGCCTGTGGCCGAACATCGTGCCGCCGTCGATCTCGATCTGGGACGCCGCCGCACCACCGCAGAGCCAGGGCTTCATGCTGGTCGGCACGCTGTTCATCATCCCGTTCATCCTGGGTTACACGTTCTGGAGCTACTACGTGTTCCGCGGCAAGGTCACCCATGAGGACGGCTATCACTAGTTCCCGATAAAGAAGAGCCTGCCCGTGATGGCCTGAGGGCAGGCGCCACCGAACCGACTGAGGAACCCTGCAATGTCCGGCAAACCTTCACTGCACGACATTCAAGAAGCCGAAAAAAAGCCGCTGTGGCAGCGGCTCGGCTGGTTGGCCCTGATCTGGGTCGGCAGCGTCGGCGCGTTGTTCATCGCCGCCAGCCTGATGCGCCTGTTCATGAATGCGGCCGGCCTGACCACCCACTGAATCATCCCGTCCCGTTGCCGCGAGGCACGGTTTTGCAGCCCTCCTCTTGGAGGGCTTTTTTTGCTTGGCTTACTTGCGCGCCTTGAGGATCACGAACTTGGGCGTGGCCGCCACTTGCTCGACGCCCCGGAACAGACGCGCCAGCTTGGCGTGATAGCCCAGGTGGCGGTTGCCGACGATGTACAGCGCACCGCCCGTCACCAGCGCTTCGCGGGCCTGCTGGAACATGCGCCAGGCGAGGAAGTCGCCGACCACCTGCTGCTGATGGAACGGCGGATTGCACAGCACCACGTCCAGCGATTGCGCCGGCTGCCCGGCCAGACCGTCGGCGGCGCGCACGGTCACGTCACGTTCGCCCAAGGCCGCACGCCAGTTTTCGCGGGCCGACTGCACCGCCATGAACGATTCGTCCACCAGCGTGTAATGGGCATCGGGGTTCTGCAGGGCGCTGGCGATGGCCAGTACGCCGTTGCCGCAACCCAGGTCCGCCACCCGTGCGCCGCCGAGGTTTTTCGGCAAGTGCGGCAGGAAGGCGCGGGTGCCGATGTCCAGCCCGTCGCGGCAAAACACGTTGGCGTGGTTGAGCAGCTCGATGGCCGGCTCGTCGAGACGGTAGCGGGTCGGGTAAGGGGACGTCGCCGCTGTCCGGGCTTCGGGCGTGGCGATCAGCAGGCGTGCCTTTTTCACCGCCAGCGAAGCCTGCACCGGGCCGATGTAGCGCTCCAGCAGATCGCCGGCCGCACGGGGCAAGTGCTTGATCATCGCCGCCGCCACCACTTGCGCGCCTGGGGCGAGCTGGCCTTGCAGGCGGATCAGCTGTTCCTCCAGCAGCGCCAGGGTCTTCGGCACGCGGATCAGCACCCGGTCGAACGGCCCGGTCAGCGGTTCGCTCGCCGCAATGCCCCGCACGGCGTCGAACGGCAGGCCGTTGCGGGTCAGGTTATTCTCCAGGCCCTGAAAGGCCAGAAACGAGTCGCCGCTGCTGCTGACGTTCACCTTGCCGGCCAGGCTGATGGCCAGAGCGCCGAAACTGTCGTTGAGCACCAGTACCCGCGTGTCGGCCGCCGGCTGCTGTTCGGCCAGGTGGTTGAGCAGGTACTCGTCGGCCGCATCGAATGCCTGCAGCGGTTCATTCTGCTGTTCGGGCTGGCGGATCAGGTCGAGGCTGGCGAAGGGCGTGTCGAGCAAAGGCATGGGGCGGGGACTCTGGCGGTTCATCGGGTGTCCCGCGGCCCGCAGTGTGGTGCGGCGGAACCCTCCGAGCGGACTGCGGCGTGGCATTCACGTCATCACTCGGGAAGGTTGCGAATGGTACGTTTTTTTCGGGGTGATTACCTGCAAGTTTTCGGGGGACGGCGACAGGCGACCGTTCAGATGATCCCGGCCCGCGCGGCGGCGATGACGGCGGAGATCTTGTTGCACACGTTGAGCTTCTCGATGACGTTCTGCACGTGGTAGTTCACGGTGCGTTCGCTCAGACTGAGGATGCGGGCGATCTCATACGCGGTCTTGCCGGCGGCCGAGAGTCTCAGGACCTCCAGTTCGCGCGCCGACAAGTGCGGTTGGCGGGCGCCGGGCGGTTTCCTGGGCAGGGTCCGGGCGAGCATTTCGCTCAGATGGCTGGTGACGTAGAACATGTAGCCGAAGTGTTCGTACAGCTCCAGCGGGCTGATCGGGCAGTGCTTTCGGCCCAGGCTCAGGATGCTGCAGAGTCCGGATTCCTCGTGATGGAACGATTGTGACCAGCCGTGCTGCAGTTCATGCTCCAGCATGGCGCTCCATAACTTCGGAGTCTTTGAGAACAGTTCTTCGCTCCAGACAATGGGCAGCATGGAACGATTGCAGTGTGCTACTACTGGATCCGACTCTACATAGTTTTCTTCTTCATAGTGGTTGTTCCAGGCGCTTGGGTAGTTATTGATTTTCAAGGTGGTGAACGGCGTTTCCCGGCGCAATGATGTCACTGAGACAGCACAAAAGTTGAAGCCAATGTTTTCGGCGAATCTCAACAGGATCGGGTACGCGGTATCTATTTCCTTGGCGAAAGTCAGCTGCTTTAACTGCGACTCCTTCCACATTTCCATTACAGGCTCTCCGTAAGGTGTTTCGCGGGGGTGCAACTTGGATCCAACAAGAGGCACGCACCGGAGTGTAGGACGATTCCTACATCGAGTGCGGATTTTTTTGCTCTTTAAGCATTTGATATCGGCATAAAGTGTTATTAGGTCGCTCTACGGTCAAGCATTTAACTCGTCATGTAAAAACTAACGGATGATGAACCGTTTGTTCTCAAATGAGGGGAATTGCTATTTGTGCAAATAACACTATTAATTGTCGGTGTATTAGTGTGCGAGTTTGCGCGACACTGGGCCGCATCGTCGATTGGAGTGGCCCATGACCGCCAGCGCAGACAAGTTCACCCGCCAGACCTTGCTTGACGTGCAGCCCTTGACCCCCAGCCTGTTCACGTTGCGCACCACCCGTGATCCGGGCTTTCGCTTCCGGGCCGGGCAATTCGCCCGCCTGGGAGTGACCAAGGCCGACGGCAGCACGGTGTGGCGGGCCTACTCCATGGTGTCGTCGCCGTTTGACGAGTTTCTGGAGTTTTTCTCGATCGTGGTGCCGGGCGGGGAGTTCACCAGCGAACTGAGCCGCCTGCGCGAAGGCGATTCGCTGCTGGTGGAGCGCCAGGCCTTCGGTTACCTGACCCTGGACCGTTTCGTCGACGGCCGGGATCTGTGGCTGCTGTCCACCGGCACGGGGGTGGCGCCGTTCCTGTCGATCCTGCAGGACTTCGAGGTCTGGGAGCGGTTCGAACGCATCGTCCTGGTCTACAGCGTGCGGGAGGCCCGGGAGCTGGCCTATCAAGCGTTGATCGGCGATCTGATGCAGCGTGACTACCTGGCGCCGTATGCGCACAAGTTCCGGTTCATCCCGGTGGTGACGCGCGAGCCGTACGCCGGGGCCCTCAACGGCCGCATCACTGCCCTGATCGAGAGCGGCGAACTGGAGCGCGCGGCGGGGCTGGAACTGTCGGCCGAGCATTCGCGGGTCATGCTGTGCGGCAACCCGCAGATGATCGACGACACCCGGGCCCTGCTCAAGCGGCGGCACATGAGCCTGAGCCTTACCCGGCGTCCGGGGCAGGTGGCGGTGGAGAACTACTGGTAAAAAGAACGGCGCCCGAGGGCGCCGTTCTTCCGTTCATGCCGCAACGCGTCAGGGCCGGTTGTTCTGGGCCTTGAGCAGGTCGCGGATCTCGCCCAGCAGCTCCTCTTCCTTCGTCGGCACGGGCGGCAGGCTCGGGGCCACGGCCTCTTCGCGCTTCAGGCGGTTGATGGCCTTGACGCCCATGAAAATGGCGAAGGCGACGATGATGAAGTCCAGGATGCTTTGGATGAACTTGCCATAGGCCATCACCACGGCGGGCGCACTGCCCTCGGCGGCCTTGAGCGTGATGGCCAGGTCACTGAAATCCACGCCGCCGATCAGCAGGCCGATCGGGGGCATGATCACGTCGCCGACAAAGGACGACACAATTTTGCCGAAGGCGGCACCGATGATGATACCGACGGCCATGTCGACCACATTGCCTTTGACCGCAAAGGCCTTGAACTCACTTAGCACGCCCATAGGTTATTTCCTTGTTACAGATGAGGTTGGTGTTGGCAGTGTAAATCAGCGAAACGCGGCCTGCGCGAAACACCTCCTTACAATGCTCGCTTTTATCGACACATCTTTCGACGATTAGTTTGCAAAGTGCCACTAATCGCGCGGGAAATAGACCGTAAGCCGCTGATCCGGAAGAAAAATCTGTCAATCATGGCGTTACGAATTTTCTATTTATGTTTGCGGGAACGGTTCTCTAGCCTCTGACTGGCGCACCTGGATGCGCCTTCGAAAAGACAGAGGAACCGCACATGACTTCCGCACTTGGCCTTGGGGCATTGCCCTGCCGCCGCACTTTCGCTGCACTCACCGCCAGCCTGCTGACCCTTTCCGTCAGCGCCGCCCCGTTGACCCGCGACAACGGCGCGGCGGTCGGCGACAACCAGAACTCGCAGACCGCCGGCGCCAATGGCCCGGTGCTGCTGCAGGACGTGCAACTGATCCAGAAGCTCCAGCGCTTCGACCGCGAACGCATCCCGGAACGTGTGGTGCATGCCCGCGGCACCGGTGCCCACGGTACCTTCACCGCCAGCGCCGACCTCAGCGACCTGAGCAAGGCCAAAGTCTTCGCCGCAGGTCAGGTCACGCCGGTCTTCGTGCGCTTCTCATCGGTGGTGCACGGCAACCACTCCCCGGAGACCCTGCGCGATCCGCGCGGCTTCGCCACCAAGTTCTACACGGCCGACGGCAACTGGGACCTGGTCGGCAACAATTTCCCGACCTTCTTCATCCGCGATGCGATCAAGTTCCCGGACATGGTGCACGCGTTCAAGCCGGATCCGCGCACCAACCTGGACGACGACTCGCGGCGCTTCGACTTCTTCTCCCATGTTCCGGAAGCCACACGCACCCTGACGGAGCTGTATTCCAACTCTGGCACGCCGGCCAGTTACCGGGAGATGGACGGTAACAGTGTGCATGCCTATAAGTTGGTCAACGCGAAGGGCGAAATTCACTATGTGAAGTTTCACTGGAAAAGTTTGCAGGGCATCAAGAATTTGACGCCAGAACAAGTCGTGAAAGTTCAAGGGCAGGACTACAGTCATATGACCCATGACTTGGTGGCCAATATCGGGAAGGGCAACTTTCCAAAGTGGGACTTGTACATCCAAGTGCTAAAACCAGAAGATCTGTCCAAGTTTGATTTCGATCCATTGGACGCAACCAAGATCTGGCCCGGTGTTCCTGAGCGAAAAGTTGGACAAATGGTGTTGAACCGCAATCCGTCGAACGTCTTCCAGGAAACCGAACAAGTTGCCATGGCGCCGAGTAATCTGGTTCCCGGCATCGAACCTTCCGAAGACCGTTTGTTGCAGGGCCGGGTATTCGCTTATGCGGATACGCAACTTCACCGTATCGGCACCAACGCCATGCAGTTGCCGATCAACGCACCTAAGGTCGCCGTGAACAACGGCAATCAGGACGGCGCGATGAATGCCGGCGCCAGCCGTTCCGGTGTGAACTTTCAGCCGAGCCGTCTGCAGCCGCGGGAAGAGACGCCGCAGGCGCGCTACAGCCAGACGGCCCTGGAAGGCCGCACCCAGCAGGCGAAGATCCAGCGTGAGCAGAACTTCCGGCAGGCTGGGGATCTGTACCGCTCGTACAGCCGCCAGGAGCGCAAGGATCTGATCGCCAGCTTCGGCGCTTCGCTGGCGGGGGCGGATGACGAGAGCAAGCACATCATCCTGTCTTTCCTGTACAAGGCCGACCCTGAGTACGGCGCCGGCGTGGCGAAAGTGGCCAAGGGCGACCTGGCGCGGGTCAAGGCGCTGGCCGCCAACCTGGCGGACTGAGGCCTGAATGCCGTCGGCCGATGAGCGTCGCTGCGCCCATCGGCCGCGGCTGCGTTATCATCGCGGTTTTTGCCGGGGGTTCAGATGGCCAAGGCCAAGCGCATGTACGGCTGCACCGAGTGCGGCGCCACCTTTCCCAAATGGGCGGGGCAGTGCGGCGAGTGCGGCGCCTGGAACACTCTGACCGAAACCCTGGTCGAGAGCGGCGGGGCGGCGGCGCCGAGCGGCCGCACCGGCTGGGCGGGGCAGCAGGCGCAGATCAAGACGCTGGCCGAAGTCAGCGTCGAGGAAGTCCCGCGCTTCTCCACCGCCTCCGGCGAGCTGGACCGGGTGCTGGGCGGAGGCCTGGTGGACGGTTCGGTGGTGCTGATCGGCGGCGATCCCGGCATCGGCAAATCGACGATCCTGCTGCAGACCCTGTGCAACCTGGCCCGCAGCATGCCGGCCTTGTACGTCACCGGCGAGGAGTCCCAGCAGCAGGTGGCGATGCGCGCCCGGCGTCTGGGTTTGCCGCAGGACCAATTGCGGGTGATGACCGAAACCTGCATCGAAAGCATCATCGCCACCGCCCGACAGGAAAAGCCCCGGGTGATGGTGATCGACTCGATCCAGACGATTTTCACCGAACAGCTGCAATCGGCGCCGGGCGGCGTGTCCCAGGTGCGCGAGAGCGCGGCGCTGCTGGTGCGTTACGCCAAGCAGAGCGGCACGGCGATTTTCCTGGTGGGCCACGTCACCAAGGAAGGCGCGCTGGCCGGCCCGCGCGTGCTGGAGCACATGGTCGATACCGTGCTGTATTTCGAAGGCGAGTCCGATGGCCGGCTGCGCCTGCTGCGGGCGGTGAAGAACCGCTTCGGCGCGGTCAACGAACTGGGCGTGTTCGGCATGACCGACAGGGGGCTGAAGGAAGTCTCCAACCCATCGGCGATTTTCCTCACCCGTGCCCAGGAAGAAGTGCCGGGCAGTGTGGTGATGGCGACCTGGGAAGGCACCCGGCCGATGCTGGTGGAAGTTCAGGCGTTGGTGGACGACAGCCATCTGGCCAACCCGCGCCGGGTGACGCTGGGTCTGGACCAGAACCGCCTGGCGATGCTGCTGGCGGTGCTGCACCGTCACGGCGGCATCCCGACCCACGACCAGGACGTGTTCCTCAACGTGGTCGGCGGCGTGAAGGTGCTGGAGACCGCCTCGGACCTGGCGCTGATGGCGGCGGTCATGTCGAGCCTGCGCAACCGGCCGTTGCCCCACGACCTGCTGGTGTTCGGTGAGGTCGGCCTGTCCGGTGAGGTGCGCCCGGTGCCCAGCGGCCAGGAGCGCCTGAAGGAAGCGGCCAAGCACGGCTTCAAGCGCGCGATCGTGCCCAAGGGCAATGCGCCGAAGGAAGCGCCGCCAGGCTTGCAGATCATTGCCGTGACGCGGCTGGAGCAGGCGTTGGATTCGCTGTTCGAATAACCGCCGATTCACTGCAGGAGCCAGCCTGCTGGCGATAGCAGACTCCCCGTGACGATCGATTCGACGGGAGACCGCCATCGCCAGCAGGCTGGCTCCCACAGGGGATCGTCGCTGTTCAGAGCTCGATCAGCGCACCCAGTTCGCGCTGAAGCTCGGACTCGTCCGCCAGGTTGAACTCGATCAGCCGCCGCAGGCGCTGGATCGACTCCAGGCTGATGTGCCGGCAGACGAACCCCAGCTGGCCGCGGTCCTCGTGCGCCAGCTGGGCGTCCATCGTGATCTCGACCTCGTCGCTCAAGTGGATGCTGACGAAAAAATCCTGCTTCGGATCGCCGAGCCACGGCTGCGGCTTCTCGATCAAAACACCCTTGAGTGACAGGTCGACCAGCTGCACCGGCCAGATGCGCTCGCCCTGGCTCAATTCGGTCTTGGCATCGAACGCAATACGTTTGAAGCGGCGACGCTCGCTCATGGCGCACTCCTCTTGACGGTACGCTGACTATAGACCCGGCCCGCCGGACGCGACCAGCCCGCAGCGGCCTCAGACCAATGTCGGGTATGGTCTTTACGGCCAACAGCGCTAAACTCGGGGTGGCTGTCTTTCTTGTCCACCCTGGCTGGAATAATAAAATGAAAAATAATAATAGCCCGCTACGCCACTTACCCTGGCTGGTGCTGGCAATCGTAGGGGCGTGCGCCCTGGGCGTCGTGGCCTTGCGTCGAGGCGAGGCGATCAACGCCTTGTGGATCGTGGTCGCCGCTGTGGCCATCTATCTGGTCGCGTACCGCTACTACAGCCTGTTCATCGCAAACAATGTGATGCAGCTCGATCCGCGCCGGGCCACCCCCGCCGTGATCAACAACGACGGTCTGGACTACGTGCCGACCAACAAACACATTCTCTTCGGACACCACTTCGCGGCCATCGCCGGCGCAGGCCCCCTGGTCGGCCCGGTGCTGGCGGCGCAGATGGGCTACCTGCCCGGCACCCTGTGGCTGATCGCCGGCGTGGTGCTGGCGGGCGCGGTGCAGGACTTCATGGTCCTGTTCATGTCCACCCGCCGCAACGGCCGTTCCCTGGGCGACATGGTGCGCGAGGAAATGGGCCGCATCCCCGGCACCATCGCCCTGTTCGGCTGCTTCCTGATCATGATCATCATCCTCGCGGTGCTGGCGCTGATCGTGGTCAAGGCCCTGGCCGAAAGCCCGTGGGGCATTTTCACCGTGATGGCGACCATCCCGATCGCGATGTTCATGGGCGTCTACATGCGCTACATCCGTCCGGGCCGCATCGGCGAGATCTCGGTGATCGGCGTGTTGCTGCTGCTGGGCTCGATCTGGCTGGGCGGGCAGGTCGCCGCCGATCCGGTGTGGGCCAAGGCCTTCACCTTCACCGGCGTGCAGATCACCTGGATGCTGATCGGCTACGGCTTCGTCGCGGCGGTGCTGCCGGTGTGGCTGATCCTCGCCCCGCGCGACTACCTGTCCACCTTCCTCAAGATCGGCACCATCATCGCCCTGGCGATCGGCATCCTGGTCACCATGCCCGAGCTGAAAATGCCGGCGCTGACCCAGTTCGTCGACGGCACCGGCCCTGTGTGGAAGGGCGGCCTGTTCCCGTTCCTGTTCATCACCATCGCCTGCGGTGCGGTATCCGGGTTCCACGCGCTGATCTCCTCCGGCACCACGCCGAAGCTGCTGGACAACGAAACCAACGCCCGCTACATCGGTTACGGCGGCATGTTGATGGAGTCCTTCGTGGCCATCATGGCAATGGTCGCCGCTTCGGTGATCGAGCCGGGCGTGTACTTCGCCATGAACAGCCCGGCCGCCGTGGTCGGCGGTGATGTGGTGGCGGTGGCGACGGCGGTCAGCAACTGGGGCTTCGCCATCACCCCGGATGCGCTGCAGGCCGTGGCCCACGACATCGGCGAAACCACCATCCTGGCCCGCGCCGGCGGTGCGCCGACCCTGGCGGTGGGCATCGCGCAGATCCTGCACAGTGTCCTGCCGGGCGAGAACACCATGGCGTTCTGGTACCACTTCGCGATCCTGTTCGAGGCGCTGTTCATCCTGACCGCCGTGGACGCCGGCACCCGCGCCGGGCGCTTCATGCTGCAGGACCTGCTCGGCTCCTTCGTGCCGGCGTTGCAGCGCACCGAGTCCTGGACCGCCAACCTGATCGCCACCGCCGGCTGCGTGGCGATGTGGGGCTGGCTGCTGTACCAGGGCGTGATCGATCCGCTGGGCGGCATCAATACCCTGTGGCCGCTGTTCGGCATCTCCAATCAGATGCTGGCGGGCATCGCCCTGATGCTCGGCACCGTCGTGCTGATCAAGATGAAGCGTCAGCGCTACATCTGGGTCACGCTGCTGCCGGCCGCCTGGCTGCTGATCTGCACCACCACCGCAGGCTTCATCAAGCTGTTCGACGCCAACCCGGCGATCGGCTTCCTGTCGCTGGCCAAGAAGTACAGCGATGCGCTGGCCGCAGGCCAGGTGCTCGCGCCGGCCAAGAGCGTGGAGCAGATGCAGCATGTGATCTTCAACGCCTACACCAACGCGACGCTGACGGCGCTGTTCCTGTTCGTGGTGTTCAGCATCCTGTTCTATGCGCTCAAGGTCGGCATCGCCGCCTGGGGCAAAAAAGAACGCACGGACAAAGAATCGCCGTTCCAGGCCCTGCCGGACGCGTAACCTGAGGATTGCACCATGTTCAATGACCTGAGTCGCCTCGGTAAATACCTCGGTCAGGCCGCACGCCTGATGGTCGGCATGCCCGACTACGACACTTACGTCGAGCATATGCAGACCAAGCACCCGGACAAGCCGGTGATGGACTACGAGACGTTCTTCCGGGAACGTCAGGAGGCCCGTTACGGCGGCAAGGGCGGGCCGAAGTGCTGTTGAGCTGACAGCCTGCGGCCGACGCGGTAAACCTGTGGGAGCCAGCCCGCCGGCGATAGCGGAGCGTCATTCGGCAACGATGCCGACTGACCCGCCCTCATCGCCGGCAGGCTGGCTCCCACATTTGTTTTGTGATTCTTTCAGATCAGGAGAAAACGCTTGTCCTCTCCCATTCCCGTCACGGTGCTCAGCGGTTTCCTCGGCGCCGGCAAGACCACCTTGCTGCGCCACCTGCTCAAGGCCGAGCACGGCCTGAAGATCGCCGTGATCGAAAACGAATTCAGCGACGCCGGCATCGACACCCAACTGCTCGGCGATGAGCCCGTGCAGGTCATGACCCTGGCCAACGGCTGCGTCTGCTGCACCATCCACACTGATTTGACCAAGGCCCTGTACCTGCTGCTCGAACGGCTGGACGGCGGCGAAATCGCCTTCGACCGGCTGGTGATCGAATGCACCGGCCTGGCCGACCCGGCACCGGTGGCGCAGACCTTCTTCATCGACGAAGAACTGCGCGAGCGCTACCTGCTCGACGGCATCATCACCCTGGTGGACGCCGCGCACGCCGACCTGCACCTGACCCAGACCATCGCCCAGGCGCAGGTCGGGTTCGCCGACCGCTTGCTGGTGAGCAAGACGGACCTGGTGGACGAAGCCGCCTTCACCGCCCTGAGCGAGCGGCTGACGCGCATCAATCGGCGGGCGCCCATCCGCGTGGTCGAGCACGGCCGGATCGACCTGGCCGAACTGCTCGACGTGCGGGGCTTCAACCTCAATGCCGACCTGGGCGGCGGGGTGAGCCTGAGGCCGGTGCGCCAGGCGCCGTCCATCGACCGGATCTCCAGCCTGGTGCTGCGCACCGACCGGCCGCTGGACATCGACCGCCTCAGCGGGTTCATGAACGAGCTGCTGGAGGAGCATGGACGGCAACTGCTGCGCTACAAGGGCGTGCTGAGCATTGCCGGAGAGGATCGGCGCCTGGTCTTCCAGGGCGTGCTGAAGCTTTACGGTTTCGACTGGGACACCGAATGGGCCGAAGGCGAGGCGCGGGAAAGCGTGATCGTGTTCATCGCCGATGACCTGCCTGAAGAGAAGATCCGGGCAGGGTTCGCCGAAATGGCAGGCTGAGGGCGCGGCGCCGGCAGGAGGGCTCCCACAGGTTTTGGGCCGCGCCGGCCACTGTGGGAACGGGCTTGCCCGCGAAGGCGATCTAGCCTGCGGCTCTGTGTTCGCGGGTCGGGTCGAGCAGTCTGTCCTCCAGGCGCTCCAGGTAACGGCTCATCAGCACCGCTGCCTTGTCCGCGTCCCCATCTGCCACCGCCTCGACGATCGCCGAATGCGCCTGCCAGGAGTCGCCCTCGGGGGCCTGCCCGGCATTGCGCGCAATGGCCAGCGACGTCAACGGCACCAGGCTGCCGAGAAAGTGCGCCAACGGCGCATTCCCCGCCAACTGCGCCAGTTGCAGATGAAACTCCCCGGACAGCCGGATCGCCGCACCGCTTTGGGCTTGCGCCACGGCCAGGCGCTCGCGCTCCACGCATGCCCGCAGGCGCTTGAGCCCGTCAGGCGATGCGTTGCGGCAAGCCATGCGCACCAGCGTGGCTTCGGCCAGACGCCGAGCGTGCAGTGCTTGCCGGGTCTGCTCGGCATCGGGCTCGGCGACCCGTGGCCGATGATGGGTGCGCAACACAATGACGTGCTCATGGGACAACCGCGTCAGCACCCGGCGCACCTGCGCGCGGCTGACGCCGAACATCGCCTTGAGGCTGTCTTCCGTGAAGCGGTCCGCAGGCCCGATCCGCTGCTCCAGGATCGCCTCGAACAATTGCCGATAAAGATCCTCCGCCGGCGCCCGCAGGCCGGGGAAGGGCAGGGCCGCCGACATCCGGCGGGTGTGAGGCGACGTGGCAAGGCTGTTCATGACCGGTCTCCCGTGTGAGGCGATTCAGTTGCCGAGGTGGTCATCCGGAATGTTCAGCTCGATCCCCATCCGGCGTCCTTCGCGCAGGATGTGCCGACGCATTTCGGCGCTGGCCTGGGCGCTGTTCCGGTTGCGGATGGCGCGCACCACGGCTTCGTTCTCTTCCAGGCGTTCGGCCAGGTGCTGGGGCGAATTGCGCAGCACCTCGGCGCTCTGCTTGAGGGCGTTGCCGGTCTGCTGCACCACGCTCTGGAAGATCGGGTTGGCGGTCAGGGCGAACAGTTCTTCGTGGAAGGCGATGTAGGCGTTGGCCCCGGCTTCGCTGTCGCCGGCGTCGAGGGCTTCGCGCATGTCCATCAGGGTCAGGCGCAGTTGCCCGACTTCCTTGCTGCCGACCGACTGCGCCACCAGGCCGACGATGAACGGCTCCAAGGTGTAGCGCAGTTGCAGGACGTCCTCGAGGCTGGCGCGGGCGACGGCGCTGTCGGGGCTGTGCGTGTCCTCGGCCTGCGCCTCGAGCACCACCACGCCTTTGCCGGGCATCGAGCGCACCAGGCCCAGGGTTTCCAGCACGGTCACCGCCTCGCGCAGGCTCGGGCGGCTGATGCCCAGTTGTTCGGCCAGCTCGCGCTGGCCCGGCAGCATGTCGCCGGAACGCCACTGGCCTCGGGCCAGTGCGGCGCGGAGTTTTTCCACCACTGAGTTGACGACGGTTGAAGTAGTAATCACGTGTTCGCTCCATGGGCCGTGCCTGCGCTCCGGCAGGCACGGCGGTCATTCAGAATTCTTTGGCCGCCGCCCGGGCGGCCGGTTTTCTTGGCTGAAAGGTATAGCCTTGCTCGCCGCTGAGCACCTTGTTGGCCCGTTGCACATCGATGTCCCTTTCCCAGCGGGCGATGGCCACGGTGGCGACGCAGTTGCCGGTCAGGTTGGTCAACGCCCGGCCGATGCCCATGAACCAGTCCACCGCCAGCACCAGCACCAGGCCCACCACCGGAATCGCCGGGATCGCGGTCAGCGTCGCGGCCAGGATCACCAGCGCGGAGCCCGGAATGCCGTGGGCGCCCTTGGAGGTGATCAGCGACACCAGCAGGATCGTCAGCAGATCGGTCATGGCCAGCGGCGTGCCGGTGGCATTGGCGATGAAGACGATGGCCAGGGTCAGGTAGATCGAAAAGCCGTCGAGGTTGAACGAGTAGCCGGTGGGGATCACCAGCCCGACGGTGGAGCTGCCGATGCCCAGGTGTTCGAGCTTGCGCATCACTTGCGGCAGCACGGCGTCGGAGGACGCGGTGCCGAGCACGATCAGCAGTTCCTCGCGCAGGTACTTGAGCAACGGCCACAGGCGCAGGCCCGAAAGACGCATCACCAGGCCCAGGACCAGGGACACGAAGGCGGCGCAGGTCAGGTAGAACAGGCCGATCAGGCTGCCCAGGTGCTGCAGCGAATCCAGGCCGTACTTGCTGGTGGTGAAGGCGATGGCGCCGAACACGCCGATGGGCGCCAGGCGCACGATCATGCCCATGATCCGGAAGATCACATGGCTCAGTTCGTTGATCAGCCGCGAGATGCCGGAGGCCGCCTCGCCCACCAGGTTCAGCGCGCTGCCGAACAGGACGGAGAACAGCAGCACCTGCAGGATGTTGTTGTCGGCGAAGGCGCCGAGGGCCGATGCCGGAATCAGATCCATCAGGAACTGGGTGGTGGTGTGCATGTGCTGGCCGCGTTCGGCGATGTCGCCCATGTCGGCGGCGGCCAGCTGTTCCAGGTGGATGTTGGCGCCGCTGCCGATCCCGGTGGTGAAGGCGAAGACCAGGCCGATCACCAGGGCGAGGGTGGTCAGCACTTCGAAGTAGATCACCGATTTGAGGCCGATGCGCCCGACCTTCTTCAGGTCGCCGGCGCCGCTGATGCCGCTGACCACCACGCAGAACACGATCAGGCCGATGAGCATCTTGATCAGTTTGATGAAACCGTCGCCCAGCGGTTTGAGCTGGGCCGAGTATTCGGGGAGGGTCAGTCCGCAGACGATGCCGAGCATCAGGCCGAGAACCACTTGGAGGAAGATCGAACGCGAGCACCATCTGAGCATGGGAGGAATCCTGGTCGGTGTCCTGGCTGCCGGGCGCGTGGCGCTTCGGATTGAGGACTTAATTATTGTGGTCTTACCGGTATGTCCAGTGCGGGGGCAGAATAGGCGCTGTTTCGGGAGGGGTGCAAGTGAAAAATGACAAATTGGCTTGACCGGTCTGACCAGTGGTTCGGTGCTGCCGGTTATCTTGCCTTGCTTGTGAAGAGGCCAAAGCGCGGACGGTCATGTCCGCGCCTTGGCGTCGGGTAGGCGGTGCGATCCTTGCGATGCCGGATCAGTAGGGCGCGTTGCGCTGCAGGATGTTCAGCTTGAAGTCCAGTGCGGTCGAACTCTGGTTGGGGTCGGTTCGGATGAACGTGCCAACCTTGGGGTCATATCGGTTCCGGCTCAATCCGGCCCGGAGCAGTTTGCCGGCCCGCGTCTGTATCCGGACGGTGGGTGTGTCGCTGCCGAGTCGATCCAGCGTGACGATCTTGCCGCGGGCGTTCAGCAAGTTGAAAGTGGTCTGGTCGCCGTCTTCGGTGGCATAGGCGTTCAGGAAGTCTTCCTGCTCTTTGCTGACAGTCCTGTAGTAATAGTCTCCGGGAGTCAGAATATAGATCGTGTAATAGTCGTCGAGGCATCTGAAATAAAACGTCAGTGCGTCGGGTGCGACGTTTGGGTTCAGGAACAAATAATCGGAAACATCAATGTGGGAAGAAAGAGTGAAGGGCACGTAGTCGGGGCGCATTGTCGAGACTTTCTTGCCGTAGGTCAGTCTTGGAAAGTGAGGGTTTCCAAGAGGGGTGCTGAAAGTTGCAATGAAGGATTTTTCCTGGTCGGTGCTCATAGGATGCTCAGCGTTCTGAATGTTCGTTGAAAAGTGCAGTGTCGCGGGAAGTTGAAGTGCGTCGGGCAGGCGTGGGTCAGACTTCGTCCGGGTCACTCAGGAACGATGCGTTGCGCTCGATGATCCGCAGCTTGAACACGATGCCTTCCTTGTCGGTTTCGCCCAGGTAGCGGTAGGGCGCGCCTCTTCGGCGGAGGCTGCCGACATGCCGGGCGCTGCGTGCCTGGAGCCGGATGAGGTGGGTGTCGCGGGTCAGGTCCGGCAGCGTGATGACGCGGTTGTCCAGGTTCAGCAGATTGAAGGAGGTGGTGTCGCGACCGGCCGGGAGAAACGCCCCGAGGAAGCCGGAAGGGTCTTTGCTCAGGCAGTATCCTGCATAGACGGGGTGGGACCTTACATAGAGGTGGTAATAGTCGTCCGTGCAGCGGAAGTAGATCGTCATTGGCGCGGGATTGGGGATGTCCTGTCGGGAGCGATGGCCCAGCAGGTGGCTGTCGTTTTTCTGTTTCGGTGCGCCAGTGAAAAAGCCACCGGAAAACTGTGTGTCCAGGCGTGTGGCAGGAGTTTCGTGCAACAGGCCAAGAAAGTTAACGTGCTGAGTGTCCATTGCTAATGTTGCGATGAAAGAGTCTTGCCTGTTTGTTCTCATGGGTTCTTCCTTGAATTCCAGTGGTGAGTGGCATTTGGATTGTTTCTTAGTTGTATGTTTTGGTGTTGTCGTGTGGATGGATTTATTGGCGCTGGCGAATTTGGTGAACGATAACAGTTAGTTCTTTGGTGTGGTCGATAGTGATGGGGTGTTGTTGTTTCAAGTCTTGAATGGCAGGAGGGAAAGTTGCTTGGGGAAAGGGGCGCGAGTCAGGGGAACGGCATTTTGCGGGCGAAAAAAAACCGGCCAATCGCTTGGCCGGTTTTCCGTGCTGGGGTTCAGGCTGCCGTTAGGCGCCGTACACCGGCAGCTTCTTGCAGATGGCCTTGACCTTCTCGCGAACGGCGTCGATCACCGCTTCGTTGTTCAGGTCGGCCAGGATGTCGCAGATCCAGCCGGCCAGTTCCTTGCACTCGGCTTCCTTGAAGCCGCGGGTGGTCACGGCCGGGGTGCCGAAACGCAGGCCGGAGGTGACGAACGGCGAGCGCGGGTCGTTAGGCACGGAGTTCTTGTTCACGGTGATGAACGCTTTGCCCAGTGCGGCGTCGGCGTCTTTGCCGGAGATTTCCTGCTTGATCAGCGACAGCAGGAACAGGTGGTTCTGGGTACCGCCGGACACCACGTCGAAACCGCGCTCGATGAACACGCCGGCCATGGCCTGGGCGTTCTTCACCACTTGTTGCTGGTAGGCCTTGAACTCAGGCTGCAGAGCTTCCTTGAAGCAGATCGCCTTGGCCGCGATCACGTGCTCCAGCGGGCCGCCCTGGGCGCCCGGGAACACGGCGGAGTTCAGTTTCTTCTCGATGTCGGCGTTGGCGCGCGCCAGGATCAGGCCGCCACGCGGACCGCGCAGGGTCTTGTGGGTGGTGGTGGTCACGACGTCGGCGAACGGCACCGGGTTCGGGTAGACGCCGGCGGCGACCAGACCGGCCACGTGGGCCATGTCGACGAACAGGTAGGCGCCGACCTTGTCAGCGATGGCGCGGAAGCGCGGGAAGTCCAGCACCTGCGAGTAGGCGGAGAAACCGGCCACGATCATTTTTGGCTTGTGCTCGACCGCCAGGCGCTCGACTTCGTCGTAGTCGATCAGGCCGTTGGCGTCGATGCCGTACTGGATGGCGTTGTACAGCTTGCCGGAGGAGGACACGCTGGCGCCGTGGGTCAGGTGACCGCCGTGGGCCAGGCTCATGCCCAGGATGGTGTCGCCGGCCGACAGCAGGGCCAGGTAGACCGCGGCGTTGGCTTGGGAGCCTGCGTGCGGCTGGACGTTGGCGTAGTCGGCGCCGAACAGTTCCTTGGCGCGGTCGATGGCCAGTTGCTCAACCACGTCGACGTATTCGCAGCCGCCGTAGTAGCGCTTGCCCGGGTAGCCTTCGGCGTACTTGTTGGTCAGCACCGAGCCTTGAGCTTCCATCACCGCAGGGCTGGTGTAGTTTTCCGAAGCGATCAGCTCGATGTGTTCTTCCTGGCGCTGAGCTTCTTGCTCCATGGCGGCAAAAAGGTCGGCGTCGTACTTGGCAATAGTCAAATCACGGCTGAACATGGCGGTCCTCAAGGATCGGGGCAGAAAAGGGGGGCATTCTAACCCAACGGGTTTTGGATGGCATATGAAACGACATCATGTCGCAGACAAGTGGCGTTCATGGCCGAATGCGTGGCGTCCGTGCCGGCCTTTTCGCTGGCCAGCCAGTTCGCACAGTAACCGCTGATAACCACGAACTTCATGATTGACATCAAACTTTGTGGGAGCTGGCTTGCCAGCGATGGCAGCGCCGCAGATCCTCAGTCGAACATGAACAGCGCATCGTTGCTGAACTGCGCCTCGAACCGCCCCGCCGGCATCGGCCGGCCGAACAGGTAGCCCTGCACCTCGTCGCAGCCGTGCTCGCGCAGGAAGTCCAGTTGCTCGTGGGTCTCCACGCCCTCGGCGATCACCGCCAGGTTGAGGCTGTGGGCCATGGCGATGATCGCCCGGGCGATCTGCGCGTCCTGCTCGCCGGACGGCAGGCCGTCGACGAAGGTGCGGTCGATCTTCAGCACGTCGATCGGGAACTGCTTGAGGTAGTTCAGCGATGAGTAGCCGGTGCCGAAGTCGTCCACCGCGATACTCAGCCCGAGGTTCTTCAGGCCGTCGAGAATCTGCATCGCCTCGCTGACTTCGCGCATCAGGATGCTTTCGGTCAGCTCCAGTTCCAGGCAGGCCGGCGGCAGGCCGGTTTCGCGCAGGGTGGTGGCGATCCGCGTGCCGAGCTGGCCGTCGGAGAACTGCCGGGCGGAGATGTTCACCGACACCTTCGGCACGCGCACGCGGCTCTGGTGCCAGGTCTTGAGTTGGCGGCAGGCTTCGGCGATCACCCAGTCGCCGACGTCCACCACCAGGCCGAGCTCTTCCAGCACCGGGATGAAGTCCCCCGGCGGCACCAGCCCGCGACGCGGATGACGCCAGCGCAGCAGGGCTTCGGCGCCGGTCAGGCGCTTGCCGTCGCCGCTGAACTGCGGCTGGTAATACAGCACGAATTCGTTCTGCTCCAACGCGTGGCGCAGGTCGCTTTCCAGCTCCAGGCGCTCCAGCGCACTGGCGTTCATGTCGGCCTGGTAGAACTGGAAGTTGTTCTTGCCGCGTTCCTTGGCGTGGTACATCGCGGTGTCGGCGTTCTTCATCAGTTGGCTGAGCTCGTTGCCGTCCTGGGGGCTCAAGGCGATGCCGATGCTGGCGGTGACGAAGAACTCGCGGCCTTCGAGCACGAACGGTTTCACCAGGCTGGCGAGGATCTGCTCGGCCACGTGGATCGCCCGGTTGAGCGCCATCTCGCGGCTGGAGCGGTGCTGCAGCAACAGGGTGAATTCGTCGCCGCCCATCCGCGCCACGGTGTCGTCATCGTCGACGCAGGCCAGCAGGCGCGTGGCCATGTCCTTGAGCATGCGGTCGCCGGCGGCGTGGCCGAGGGAGTCGTTGATCGGCTTGAAGCGGTCGAGGTCGAGGAACATCAGCACCACCCACGACTTCTGCCGGTCGGCGGACTGCAGCGCGGTGTGCAGGCGGTCCTGGAACAGCGTGCGGTTGGGCAGGTGGGTCAGGGCGTCGTAGTAGGCGAGGCGGTGGATGCGTTGCTCGCTGGCCTTGCGCTCGCTGATGTCGCTGAAGAAGCACACGTAGCTGGCCAGGTCGCCTTCGTCGTCGAGCACGGCGGTGATGCCGACCCAGGCCGGGTAATGCTCGCCGTTGCGCCGCTTGAGCCAGACTTCGCCTTCCCAGGTGCTGTGCTGGTGCAGTTGCTTGAGCACATAGCGCAGGTGCGCGTCCTGCTGCTCGTCGACGGTGAGCATGTTCGGCAACTGGTCGAGGACTTCGGCCACCGCGTAGCCGCTGACCCGGCTGAACGCCTCGTTGGCCTGGACGATGTAGCCGGCGGGGTCGGTGATCAGGATCGCCGACGTCGAGTGCTCGAATACGGTGGCGGCCATGCGCAGGTCTTTTTCGGCGCGGCGCTGCTGGCTGATGTCGCGGCCCACGCCGAGCACACCCTCGAAGGCGCCGTGCTCGTCCCACACCAGCACCAGGCGCAGCTCGATCGGGATCTTGCGGCCGTCGGCCCGCAGGCAGTCGAACAGGAACATCTGGGTCTGCACTTGGCTGCGCAGCAGCGCCAGTTGTTCGGGCTTGTCCAAGGCCTTGCTGACGCGGTCCATCAGGTGATAGATGCCGGTCAGCTGCTGCGGGTTGGCGATGGTCGACTGCCAGCCGTTCTGGAAGATCCACTCGGCGTCATAGCCCAGCACCGCCTGCACCGAAGGGCTGACGTAGTTGAGCGACATCTTGCTGTCGGTGGAGAAGATCACGTCGCTGATGCTTTCGGCGAGCATCCGGTAGCGCTGCTCGCTGTCGCGCAGGGATTCGCTGGCCTCGATCTGCTCGGTGATGTCCTTGGCCACGCCGATGATCCGTGTGACCTGATCGTGCTTGTCCCGGGCCAGCGCCTGTTCGCGGATGTCGAAGCGCCGCCATTTGCCGTCGCGGTGGCGAAAGCGCAACTGGCACTGCAGCAGTTGGCTGTAGCCGGCGTGGCGCTGCAGTTGGCGCGAGCGGTGGTAGTAGTCGGCGTCTTCGGGGTGCAGCAGGATTTCCCAGAAGTACTCGCCCATCTGATGCAGTTCGGTGCGGTTGTAGCCCAGGGTCTGGCCCAGGTGATGGTTGCTGAAGATCATCCGCTGGCTGATCACGTCCTGCACGTACAGGTGATCCGGCACGGTGCGCACCACGTCCGACCAGAAGCCCTCGCGCTCCAGCAGCGACAGTTCGATCAGCTTGCGGCTGGTGATGTCGTTGATGCTCAGGATCACCGCTTTGTAGTCGTGCTGTTCCTGCGGCAGGCGCAGCACCAGCCACAGGTGCTGGTCGCGGCCGTTGATGTCCGGCAGCTTGATTTCGAGCTCCAGCTGCTTCTGTTGCTGGAGCACGGCGTCGAGCACCTGGTTGCCGATGGCGCAGTGGGTGTGCGGACGGCCGTCGATCAGCAGCTGCCAGGCGTGCTCGCAGGAATTGACGTTGAGCAGTTGCAGCGCCACCTGGTTGACCTCGGTGATGCGCAGTTCCTGCAACAGCTGCTGGCGCTGCTGCGGGTGGTCGAGCCAGGCCTTGAGCTGGTCGCTGGTCTGCAGGCGGGCCTTGTCGAACACCTGCTTGAGCCCGGACAGGTCCAGCACGCACAGGGCCACGCCGGTGCCTTCGAAGATGTCCTGGTAGCGGCGCCGGCCTTCATGCAGTTGGCGCTGGCGGCGGCGCATGTTGAGCAGCGCGATGAACGGCAGCAGCGAGAACGCCAGGCCCAGCAGGCATTTGCCGATGAAGGCCGGCAACAGTTGCTCGAGCACGCGCTGACGGTCGAACAGGCCGCGCAGTTGCCAGTCGCTGCTGCTCAGCGGCACGGTCAGCACGCTGTTGGCCAGGTCGTCCGGGGTCAGGGTGCTGGTGCGGGCGGAAGGCAGGACTTCGTCGCGGCTGATGATCTGATGGTTGATGCGGTTTTCCACCAGCCACAGCGGGCGGATGCCGGTGTCGCCCTGTTTGGTCAGCGAGGCGAAGAAGGTCGGGGTCAGGCGCAGCGCCCAGTAGCCGCGGGTACTGCCGCTGGCCTGGTGCAGCAGCAGGTGCACCACCGAACCGTCGTCGGCGTTGCTGAAATAGTGGGCCTGGGCGCGGCTGCGGCGCACCAGTTCGCCGAGGTAGTCGGCGTCTTCGCTGGCGGCGTCGCTGTCGCTGAGCACCTTGCCGGACGGGCTGAGCAGCGCCAGGCTGCGCAGGTCGGGCAGCGACTGCTGCAGCTTGCGCAACAGCGCCTGCTGTTCGTCGGCCGATTGCGGCTGTTCGACGATCGGTAGCAGGTTGAGGGCGATCTGCGCGTTCAGCGCCATGTTCAGGCTGACCTGGGAGGCGAGATCGGCGGTGTAGTCGATGGTGTACTGGCGCTGGTTCTTCTGGGTTTCGCGCAGTTGGTCGAGCAGTTGCCAGAACAGCAGCGCCAGCAGCAGAAGCACCAGGGTCGCCAGCGCGCCTTTCAATGTTCCGCGCAGGGGCGAGCCGGGCGCCGGTTGGGTGCTGCTCACAGAGGCTGGCGGAGTGACATTGGACAAGCTGGAATCCTGCGGTTTGGCTGGACTGGCGCGACGTGCACTATAAGCCGGACGCCCGAAGGGCGGCTAGCATGCCTTGAGTTGTGGCGAAGTGCCAGCCCCGCTCGGCTGGACTGCCTTCCGTCATTCAGGTAGCTTTGCCGGTTACGCGGGAGCGTTCCAGCTCCTAGACTCAGACTTTTTCCGCGCGCACGCATTGGGCACTCTCAACTGAACGACGCGCACCGGTCTGGCCAGGCATCGCCTGCGCTCCACTCATTCATCCGTCACTGACCCTAGGTTCTCCATGGCTCAATACGTCTTCACCATGCATCGGCTGGGCAAAGTTGTTCCGCCGAAGCGGGAAATCCTGAAAAACATTTCGCTGTCCTTCTTCCCTGGCGCCAAGATCGGCGTGCTCGGCCTCAACGGCTCGGGCAAATCCACGCTGCTGAAAATCATGGCCGGCGTCGACACCGAGTTCGAGGGCGAAGCCCGCCCGATGCCGGAGCTGAACATCGGCTACCTGCCGCAGGAACCGCAACTGGATCCGGCCAAGACCGTGCGCGAAGTGGTCGAGGAAGCGGTCAGCGTGATCAAGGACGCCCAGGCCCGCCTGGACGAGGTCTACGCCGCCTACGCCGAGCCGGACGCCGACTTTGACAAGCTGGCCGCCGAACAGGCCAAGCTCGAAGCGATCCTGCAGGCCAGCGACGGCCACAACCTGGAGCGTCAGCTGGAAGTCGCCGCCGACGCGCTGCGCCTGCCGGCGTGGGACGCGAAGGTCGAACACCTGTCCGGCGGTGAGAAACGCCGCGTGGCCCTGTGCCGCCTGCTGCTGTCCGCCCCGGACATGCTGCTGCTCGACGAACCGACCAACCACCTGGACGCCGACTCCGTCGCCTGGCTCGAACACTTCCTGCACGACTTCCCGGGCACCGTGGTGGCGATCACCCACGACCGTTACTTCCTGGACAACGTCGCCGGCTGGATCCTGGAACTCGACCGCGGCGCGGGCATTCCTTACGAGGGCAACTACTCGGGTTGGCTGGAAGCCAAGTCCGATCGTCTGGCCCAGGAATCCAAGCAGCAGTCGGCCCACGAAAAGGCCATGAAGGAAGAGCTGGAGTGGGTGCGCAAAGGCGCCAAGGCCCGCCAGTCCAAGTCCAAGGCACGTCTGGCGCGCTTCGAGGAAATGCAGTCGCAGGAATTCCAGAAGCGCAGCGAGACCAACGAGATCTACATCCCGGCCGGTCCGCGCCTGGGCGACAAGGTCATCGAATTCAAGAACGTCACCAAGGGCTACGGCGACCGCGTGCTGATCGACAACCTGTCGTTCTCCATGCCCAAAGGCGCCATCGTCGGCGTGATCGGCGGCAACGGCGCCGGTAAGTCGACCCTGTTCCGCATGCTGATGGGCAAGGAAACCCCGGACTCCGGCAGCATCGAGATCGGCGAGACCGTGCAGCTGGCCTGCGTGGACCAGAGCCGCGAAGACCTGGACGGCAGCAAGACCGTGTTCCAGCAGATCTCCGACGGTTCCGACCAGATCCGCATCGGCAGCTACGAGATTCCGTCGCGCACCTACGTCGGCCGCTTCAACTTCAAGGGCGGCGACCAGCAGAAGTTCGTCAAGGATCTATCCGGCGGTGAGCGCGGCCGTCTGCACCTGGCGCTGACCCTGAAAGAGGGCGGCAACGTCCTGCTGCTCGACGAACCGTCCAACGACCTCGACGTCGAAACCCTGCGTTCCCTGGAAGAGGCCCTGCTGGACTTCCCGGGCGCCGCCATTGTGATCTCCCACGACCGGTGGTTCCTTGACCGCGTCGCGACCCACATCCTGGCGTACGAAGACGACTCGCAAGCGGTGTTCTTCGAAGGCAACTACACCGAGTACGAGGCCGACCGCAAGAAACGCCTCGGCGACGCCGCGGCCCAGCCGCACCGTGTTCGCCACAAGAAGCTGGCCTGATCCGGCTGGTGGCATGAAAGAGAACGGAGCCTTAGGGCTCCGTTTTTTTTGCCCTGCGTACTTTCAGTGGAACCGCATCAAGGCCATCGCCAGCAGGCTGGCTCCCACAGGTTCCGTGTCCGCCACCCACATTGTGGAAGCCAGCCTGCCGATGATCTGCGGCCAGCGCAAACCTGTGGAAGCCAGCCTGCCGATGATCTGCGGCCAGCGCGAAACCTGTGGAAGCCAACCTGCCGATGATCTGCGGCCAGCGCGAACCCTGTGGGAGCTGGCTTGCCAGCGATTGGGCCGGTGCATCCGACATCACCGGGGACTGATCCGACGCCCTCGACTGTGGGAGCCAGCCTGCTGGCGATGGCGTCAGTGAAGATTGCCGCCTAGGCCGGTTCGATGCGGATCACCTCGATCACCCGATCGCCGGCCGGGCGCTGCCACAGCACTTCGTCGTTGAGCCGGGCGCCCAGCAGCGCCCGGCCCAGGGGCGAGCTCCAGTTGATCAGGCCGCGGGCGACGTCGGCCTGGTCTTCGCCCACCAGTTGTACCCGGCGTTCGGTGTTGTGCTCGTCGGCGTAGGTCACCCAGCTGCCGATCTGCACCTTGTCGGTCGAGGTGGCGGCGGGCACCACCTGGGCGCTGCCGACGCGCTGCATGAAATAGCGCAAGTCCCGGTCGAGATCGGCCAGGCGCTGCTTGTCGGCCTGATCGCCCTTTTCCGATTGCTCGGCCAGCAGGGCCTGCAGTTCCGCCACTTTGGCCTGCAGCAGCGCAAAGCCCTGGGGCGTGACGTAGTTGGGTTGCGTGCTGACCTGCCGCTCGACCGGTTGGTCGGCCTGCGCGGCGGCGTTGTCCTCATTGACGAAAGCGCGGCTCATGGTCGCCTCCTTTGACGGGCCTTCTTAGGGAGTCGACCCATGGTCGCAGGCATCGTTCGGACGCGGTTGTCTGGAAACGACCTAAGGCGAGCGATACGCCCGCGCCGCGTCCCGATCCTTCTGCTGCTGCCAGGCGCGTTCGCGCTCGTCCCAGTGCTCGTTGCGGTAGTCGTCGCGATCCTTGTTTTCCAGCATGGCCTGGCACTGGCGGAAACCGTCGCTCCAGCCTTCGGCGTACTGCGCGTCCTTGAGGTAGCGCGGCACGTCCTTGCGGAACTCTCCGCTGATCGAGCCGGCCGCCTGTCGGCCGCTGACGCAGCCGTCATCGAAACCGTCGGCGAAGGCCGGTGGATAACCTCTGGCGATCAACTCTTCATGGGTGCTCTGGCAACCGCCGACCAGCAACAACACGCCCAGCAATCCCGCACACCGCCACATCTCGTTCTCCCGGGCCGTTTCACGGCTGATACGGGAAAGTCTAGAAGCGGATTCGTCCGGTGTGCGTGAAAGGCATGTGAGCAATTCGTTGAGCGTGCGCAAATCCCCTGTAGGAGCGAGCCTGCTCGCGATAGCGGTGTGCCAGCCCACGCATTCGTCGGCTGAAGAACCGAATCGCGAGCAGGCTCGCTCCTACAGGGGACGGTGGGGGATCAGTAGTGATACCACTTCACCTCAAGCATCACTTCGGTCTGCGGGGTGGCCAGATGGCTGAATTCGCGTTCGGCGCTCAGCCGCAGGCCGAGGTTGCGCGACAGTTCCCACTGCTGGTTGAGGCTCAGGCTGCGGCGCACTTCGCCGTTGGTGAAGTAATCGCCCTTGGCCTCCAGGCTGAGGTTGCCCAGCGGGTTTTTCCACAGCACGCCGCTGTTGAAGCCGGCTGCGGGGGCGATGAACCCGGCGAAGTCGTTGTTGTGTTCAATCCGCACCGTGCCGAGGGCGAAGCCGAGCATGTCCTCGCCCAATTGCCAGGTGCCGCCGCCTCCGCCGTTGACGTGGCTGACCAGGGTTTCGTCGTCGTGCTTGCCCGGCACCCGCTCAAGCCCCCCGGTGACCTGCCACGACAACGGCTGCAGCAGCGCGTTGCGCGGGGTCAGGGAACGGATGGTGGCCAGGTCCAGCCGCTGGAACTGCCAATCGTTGCCCTCGTATTGGCGCAGCTTCATCTGCAGGATTTCGATCTGCGCGCCCAGCGGGAAGCTTTCGCCGTTGTCGTTGAGGTCGTGGTAGGCCATGCGCAGACCGTACTCGCCGAACGCCCGGTCGCCGCGGGTGCCCAGGCCGGCCTGCCAAGTGCGCGATTCGTGTCCGTCCTCGGGCAGGCCGGGGCGAGGGATCTCCAGCTCCGGCGCCGGGTTCTTGTTGATCGCCCGCAGCAGTTCGAAGCTGCGCTGGGCCCGTTGCGGATCGCGCTCCTGGCCGTTGGCGCGGTAGCGCTCCAGGCGGTACGCGGCATCGATGACCAGCGCCTGACGGTCGCGGGGCAGGGCCTTGAAGGCGGGCGCCTGCAACTGTTGCTGGTCGGCGCTGACCTTCAGCACCCAGTCCTGTTCCTCGTCGCTCAACGGCTCGGCGCGGCTGAGCAGTTCGCGCTCACGGGACGGACGGTATTCGATGTGCTCGACCAGGCCCGCGTCCTTCACCGCTTTGACGGTGTCGGTGGGGATGGCCGTGAGCGGGAACTGTTCGGTCAGGCGCAGGCCCGGGCGGGCCACCTGCAGCAGTTCGAGCAGGCGGTAGGAGCAGTTCTCGTCGAAGAAGAAGTAGTCGAACTTGATCTGCTTGAGCTCCCACACGTGCTCGACCATGCGCGCGGTTTCCTGCGGCGTCAGGTTCAGCCGGTATTCCCACAGGTCACGGTTTTCCAGGCTGCGGTACTCGGAGAGCTTTTCCTGGTAGGGCACCAGGGCGAACAGCCCCGGATAGCCGCCCATCAGGCCTTTCCAGGCGTAGAGGATGCTGTTGTCCGAGCCTTCGATGTAGGCGCCGAAGTTGATCGCGTGGCTGAGCAGCGACGTCTTGTCGCTTTGCACGTCGGCCTGGTCGATGCGCAGCAGCGTGTGGCCGAACATCGACGACGGGCTGTTGAGGTAGGCCGCCGGGAAGATCATCACCGCGCTGTGGGGCGAGACGTCCTTGAACCATTGCCGGAATTCGGCGCAGTCCGGGGCCGGCAGGTCCTTGAGGTTCAGTTGCGCCTTCAGCCAGCGGGTACGGGCCGGGTACACGCATTGGGCGTGCCGCTCGCCGAGGCTGGCCGGTGCGTACAGCGCCTGCACGGTGGCGGCCAGTTCACGGTCGGGGTGTTCGTTGCCGTCGGCGGCGAGGAAGAACCGGCTATCGCTGACATAGCTGCGCCAGCCGCCGAGCTTGGCGGTCTCGTAGTGGCCCAGGGAAATCCAGAAGCGGTCGTTGGCCAGTTGCTGCAAACGTTGGGGATCGAGGTGGGGCGCGGCGGACAGCGGGGCGCAGGCACACAGCGCCAGCCAGGCAAGGCGTTTGAGCATAGGTGGCAACTTGAAATCGTCAAAAAGGGTTCGACGGGTAACGGCCGGTCAACCCATGCGGGAGCGAGCAGGCTCGATTCCACCGTCATTGCTGATGACTGGCCGGCATTTCCCGACAGAGGGCCGCTGCGAAAGAACAAAACCCGCTCCCCGAAGGAAGCGGGCGGGGCCTGGCTTAGGCCTGGGTCGCGTACTTGGCCAGGCGAGGGTCGGCCTTGAGGACGGCCAGGGTGTTGGTGTGCACGTCCTCGGCGGTCACGTCAGCCTTGCTGAAGATCTGCTGGAAGTGTTCGTGGGTCACGGCGGCGAAGTGCGCGCGGTCTTCCGGCGCCACGCCCAGCACCACGGCGTAGGTGGTCAGCGCTTCGCCCTGGCCCTTGGCCATGTCTTCGGACAGCTCGTTCATCATGCCGTTCATGGCGAACCAGGACTTGCCGCCGTAGGTCAGCGCCGCGTTGGTGGAGCAGCCGTTGGTGCCGGAGGTCATGCCGAACGTCGCGTTGCCGGAGGTGCCGTTGGTGGTGGAGGCGAGGAAGTGGGCCGGCGTGCCGCGCTGGCCTTCGAACAGCATGTTGCCCCAGCCGCAATCAGGGCCGCCCGGCGCCTGGGCCATGGCATTGATGGATACAGCGGTGAAGAGAGTACCGAGAAGAATCCGTTTCATAGCTTTGTTCTCTTTATGTGCGTACCAATGGACAGGGTTCTGGCCCCCCCAAGCTCTGTGCGTACAGACCCGAACGGCGCCAGTGGGCCGGTATTCGTTCCAGCCGCGCAGCTTGGAGTTTAGGCACGTTCGCCGGGTTCCGTCACATTTTCCTTCAGATTTGCGCACGGGCCGGCTTTTCGTGAGGGCGCAGGCCGGCGCATCGCCGCAAGGCGCCTTGCCAGTGGGTACGGGCAGCGCCAGAATGCCTCTTATCTGCCCCGCCTGATTGTTAAGGAAGCCCGATGCCTGATCCTGTTGCCGCCAGTTTGCGTCTGGCGCCCGAAGCGCTGACCCGTCCGTTTTCCGCTGAACAGTTCAGCTTCACCACCACCAACGATCTGGAGCCCTTTCGCGGTGTGCTCGGCCAGGAACGCGCGGTCGAAGCCCTGCAGTTCGGCGTGGCCATGCCGCGCCCCGGTTATAACGTCTTTGTCATGGGCGAGCCCGGCACCGGCCGCTTCTCGTTCGTCAAACGCTACCTGAAGGCCGAAGGAAAGCGCCTGCAGACCCCGGCGGACTGGGTCTACGTCAACCATTTCGACGAACCGCGCGAGCCCCGCGCCCTGGAGCTGCCGTCGGGCACCGCCGGCGCCTTCATCAATGACATCAACGGCCTGATCGACAACCTGCTGGCGACCTTTCCGGCCGTCTTCGAGCATCCGTCCTACCAGCAGAAGAAGAGCGGCATCGACCGCGCCTTCAACCAGCGCTACGACCGTGCGCTGGATGTGATCGAGCGCCTGGCCCTGGAAAAGGACGTCGCCCTGTACCGCGACAGCAGCAACATCGCCTTCACCCCGATGTTCGAGGGCAAGGCGCTGGACGAGGCGGAGTTCGCCCAGTTGCCGGAAGCCGACCGCGAGCGCTTCCACGAGGACATCTCCGCACTGGAGGAGCGCCTCAACGAGGAGTTGGCGAGCTTGCCGCAGTGGAAGCGCGAGTCGAGCAACCAGCTGCGCCAGCTCAACGAAGAGACCATCACCCTGGCCCTGCAGCCGTTGCTGGCGCCGCTGTCGGAAAAGTACGCCGAGAACGCCGGCGTCTGCGGCTACCTGCAAGCGATGCAGGTGTACCTGCTCAAGACCGTGGTCGAGCAACTGGTGGACGACAGCAAGACCGACGCCGTCGCCCGCAAGCTGCTGGAGGAGCAATACGCCCCCAGCCTGGTGGTCGGCCACCCGGTCAGCGGCGGCGCGCCGGTGGTGTTCGAGCCGCACCCGACCTACGAAAACCTGTTCGGCCGCATCGAGTACACCACCGATCAGGGTGCGCTCTACACCACGTACCGGCAGCTGCGCCCGGGTGCGCTGCACCGGGCCAACGGCGGTTTCCTGATCCTTGAGGCGGAAAAGATGCTCGGCGAGCCGTTCGTGTGGGATGCGCTCAAGCGCGCCCTGCAGTCGCGCAAGCTGAAGATGGAGTCGCCGCTCGGCGAAATGGGCCGCTTCGCCACCGTGACCCTGACCCCGCAGCACATCCCGCTGCAGGTCAAGGTGATCATCATCGGCGCCCGGCAGCTGTACTACGCGCTGCAGGACCACGATCCGGACTTCCAGGAGATGTTCCGCGTCCTGGTGGACTTCGACGAAGACATCCCGATGGTCGACGAAAGCCTGGAGCAGTTCGCCCAACTGCTCAAGACCCGCACCTCGGAGGAGGGCATGGCGCCGTTGACCGCTGACGCGGTGGCGCGCCTGGCCACCTACAGCGCTCGCCTGGCCGAACACCAGGGGCGGTTGTCGGCGCGGATCGGCGACCTGTTCCAGCTGGTCAGCGAAGCGGACTTCATCCGTCACCTGGCCGGCGACGAAATGACCGACGCCGGCCACATCGAACGGGCGCTGAAGGCCAAGGCCACCCGCACCGGGCGCGTGTCGGCGCGGATCCTCGACGACATGCTCGCCGGGATCATCCTGATCGACACCGACGGCGCGGCGGTGGGCAAGTGCAACGGGCTGACGGTGCTGGAGGTCGGCGACTCGGCGTTCGGCGTGCCGGCGCGGATCTCCGCCACGGTGTACCCGGGCGGCAGCGGCATCGTCGACATCGAGCGCGAGGTCAACCTCGGCCAGCCGATCCACTCCAAGGGCGTGATGATCCTCACCGGCTACCTGGGCAGCCGCTATGCGCAGGAATTCCCGCTGGCGATCTCCGCGAGCATCGCGCTGGAGCAGTCCTACGGCTACGTCGATGGCGACAGCGCTTCGCTGGGCGAGGCGTGCACGCTGATCTCGGCGCTGTCCAAGACCCCGCTCAAGCAGTGCTTCGCCATCACCGGCTCCATCAACCAGTTCGGCGAGGTGCAGGCGGTCGGCGGGGTCAACGAGAAGATCGAAGGCTTCTTCCGCCTCTGCGAAGCCCGCGGGCTGACCGGCGAGCAGGGCGCGATCATTCCCAAGGCCAACGTCGCCACGCTGATGCTCGATGAGAAGGTGCTGGCGGCGGTGCGCGCCGGGCAGTTCCACGTTTATGCGGTGAGCCAGGCCGACGAGGCGCTGAGCCTGCTGGTGGGCGAGCCGGCCGGTGAGCCGGACGCCGACGGCCAGTTCCCGGAAGGCAGCGTCAACGCTCGCGTCGTGGAGCGTCTGCGGGTGATCGCCGAGATGATCAGCGAAGAGGACCTGAAGGAGGCCGAGAAGGAAGCGGCCCAAGAGGCATTGGCCGAAGCCAAGCCGGCCTGAAGGCCGATGCGGTAAACCGGTGGGAGCCCGCCTGCGGGCGATTGCGGCATGTCATTCGACATCTGTCTGTCTGACGTTCCGCCATCGCCGGCAGGCGGGCTCCCACCGTCGCATTTGGGCGGGAACGTGCGGGAAAGTGCCATCACTCTGGCGCCAAAATTCACACAATGACCATTCGGCGCCTTCTGGTCGTATCCGGTTGGCGCAGACGACTTTTCTTCTATTCTCAGCTCAAGGACATCGAGAGCATCACTGGATCGAAACAGCCTTCCCTTGAGGGTTGAACACCGGCTTCACCGAGGGTCGCCGCCATGTCGCGCAACCTCTGCCTCACCCGTCAGTGCCTGGGTCTTGTGACCCGTATCGAATGCGCCATCAAGCCCCTGGCCGGCGACACCGGCATGTGGACGCTGCTCTTCGCCGCCGGCATGGCCGGCGAACAACCTTCCGCCATCAAGGCCCAGGGCCCTTTCCACGGGCCGGTCGCCGCCGAGTCGATCCTCGACACCATCGTCGAAAGCCTCACGATGCACGGTTATGAGCTGGCCGACGATCCGCAGATCTGGAGCCTGCACCTGCAAGCCCAACTGCGGCAGATCAACGGCGGCCGCAGCCGCAGCCTCAACTGAGCCTGCCGGTTCCGGGGCTCAGGGGGCCGTGCCCGGTGCCTGAGCCTTGTCGAGTTTGACCTCAAAGCCGTACTGCACGGTGGCGAGGTCGGTTCGCCGGTAGGTTTCCACCTGCGTGGGACGACCGTAGAAGTAGTGCACGCCGAAGATCGCCGGGCCCTCTGCGCCCGCGTCGTGGCTGACCGAAAGAATCTGCTTGAGGTACTGGCCGCTGCCGTCCTTGACGAAGAAGCGCCACTGGTCGGCCGCGAACCGCTTCAGATCCACCACCAGCATGTTGTTGCGGATGTCCAGGCCCTTGGGCAAGGACTTGGCGTCGAACGTCTGCTTTTCCACCGTGGCCAGGAACAGCGGCATGGAGCCGACCGCAAACGCCGGGGTTTCCGGGAACAGGTTCAGATCGTAGGTGATCGTGCCCGACAGCGGATCGACCTGGTACGCCTCCGGCGGTAGTTCGATCGGCTCGTCCCGTTCGCCGTTGCGCTTTTGCGTGAAGAAAGTCACCGGGCTGTCGCCGGGGCTGAAGTCCTCGCCGAGCAGCTCATCGTTGAAGGTCTTGCGGTGATCGAACTCGATCCGGGCGGCACTGGGCTCCTCCACCGACTGGCGGATGCGGATGCTGTCCTTCAGCTGCTGCTCGGTCAGGGCCGCGCCCTTGAGCCAGTCCGCGGCCTGGTCGTCATACACCGTCACCGGCAGATCCAATGGCTGCACCGCCTTCGCGGTGGTGTGCGGATCCAGGTGGCGCACCGGCAGGTCCAGCGGCTTGCGGGTCACGCTCACGTTCGAGAAGTCCAGCACGCTCACTTCGAGGGTCTCGACCGGGCCATGGAAGTACACCTTGTTGTAGCGGCGCGGGTGCTGGCGCTCGAAGGCGCTCTGGCCGTCGTTGAGCTGTTTCTCCAGAGCGTCGCTCCAGGCCTTTTGCTGCTGCAGGTGCGCCAGCTGTTCCTGGTAGAACGCGACCTGCTCCGGGCTCTCGTTGATCGACCCGGCGCGCTTGAGGTACTGGCCGGTGGCGTCGCGGGCCTGGATGATCATCGGGTTGAGCGGTGTGCCGCCGACCTCAGGGGCCAGGGGCAGGCTGTTGCTGAATTCGACTTCGGCGTAGTTCTTCTCAAGCTTGAGCAGCGTGACGCTGAGGTTGCCGTCGGTGCGGGTCTGGCCGATGTCCTGTTTGCCGAGGTCAAAGCCGTGCAGGCGCCCGGGGGCGATGACCTCGATCTCGCCCAGCAGGCTCACCGGCTGCGGCTGGCTCTTGCGGTCGATGTCCAGGCCTTCGATGAAGGGGTAGGACAGGGTCAGGTCGTCGGGGGGGGAGCTGGACGGGCTGAGCTGGATGCCCGGGTCGGTCTCCGACCATTCCGTTTGCCAGGCGATCACCCGTTTGTCGCTCAAGGTCACCGACTGCCATTGCACGCCGTGGGGGAACAGGAAGCCGCCGGGGATGTTGAGGTTGAAGGGGAACACCGGCTGCAGATCGGTGAGGTAGTCGGAGCCGACGTCCTTGCGCAGCACGAACAGGCCATCGATGAACGTATCGACCAGCGCCTGGGGCGTGGGGTAGTGCCTGAGCGCGCCGAGGGCGTCTTCGCCGTACTCGGTCTTGGCCGGTTGGCCGTCGAGCCGCCGCCGGGCGCGTTCGAGCAGCAGCAGCGAACCGCCGAGTTCGGTCACGGCGTCCTTGAGCTTGGGGTCGGTGATGGCGTCCAGCGACTGTTCGAACTGCGCGGTCTTTTCCTCAAGGCTCGGGCCGTGCTTTTCGTCGTCCGGCGAGCAGCCGCCCAGCAGCAGGGCGAGGCACATTCCGGCAGTCGTCATCGGCAAGCGCACATCCATTTCCAGTCGTCCTGTCCACTGTCGCGGGGCTGTCAATGATCTGGACACTAGCAGAAAAACTTTGACACACACACGCAGGTGGCGGATTTCCGGGCGGTTTCTGGCGCTCACGGGGGGCTGGTATACTCGCCGCCGATTACAACCCCTTGTGTGAGATTCAATGGAACGCTTTGTCGAAAACGCAATGTACGCCTCGCGCTGGCTGCTGGCGCCGATCTACTTCGGTCTGTCCCTCGGGCTGCTGGCGCTGGCGCTGAAATTCTTCCAGGAAGTCTTCCACGTCATCCCCAACGTGTTCGAGATGGCCGAGTCGGAACTGATCCTGGTGCTGCTGTCGCTGATCGACATGGCGCTGGTGGGCGGCCTGCTGGTGATGGTGATGATTTCCGGCTACGAGAACTTCGTCTCTCAGCTGGACATCGACGACAGCAAGGAAAAGCTCAACTGGCTGGGCACCATGGACTCCTCGTCGCTGAAGATGAAAGTGGCGGCCTCGATCGTGGCGATCTCCTCGATCCACCTGCTGCGCATCTTCATGGACGCCAAGAACGTCGATCCCGAACACCTGATGTGGTACGTGATCATCCACATGACCTTCGTGGTCTCGGCGTTCGCCATGGGTTACCTGGACAAAGTGACCAAGCACTGAGGCATGACGGGGAAGCTCGCCCGACGGCTTCCCTCTTCAAGCAGGAAAAACACCGCCCGTCCGTTGCAAAACAGACGGGCGGTCTCGTTCATGGCTTGTGCTTTGTCGTGCCGAAGCCTATCCCTGTAGGCGTCCAGACCCGCCGTCGCGTGAGGTGCGCCCATGAACCTGCAAGAGCTGAATGCGTTTGCCGTCGCCAGGAAGGTCGATGAACTGAACCTGATCTCCATGGAGGGCGGAATCTATCTGCTCGAGGCGCGGATGCACGGCGCGGCATACCCGCTCAGCGGCACCGATGGGCAGATGCTGACGCTGCGTTCGGTGGAGCACGCCCGGGATCTGCTGCACAACTTCCCGGTGCTGCCGTTCAACCTGGTGCACACCTCGGTGCACGACGAGATGTGCGGTCTCGGCGCCAGCGGCGAGGAAAGCCTGAAAGTGCCGTTGGCCTGGCGCTCGGCGCTGTAGCGCCCGCGATCCGATCAAAGCCTGGGCATCTGTGCTAGTCTGCTCGCCCTTTTGGTTCCGGGCGCGCCGGGACGCGCTGTGCATGCACGGCCAGTCCCGGGCCGTCCGCACAGCGGAGCAGTGTCATGTCCGAAGTAAATCTGTCCACCGACGAAACCCGCGTCAGCTACGGCATCGGCCGTCAGCTGGGCGACCAGCTGCGCGACAACCCGCCACCGGGCGTCAGCCTGGACGCGATCCTGGCCGGCTTGACCGACGCGTTCGCCGGCCAGCCAAGCCGTGTGGGCCAGGAAGAGATGTCCGCCAGCTTCAAGGTGATCCGCGAGATCATGCAAGCCGAAGCCGCTGCCAAGGCTGAAGCCGCCGCCGGCGAAGGCCGTGCGTTCCTGGCCGAAAACGCCAAGCGCGAAGGCATCACCACCCTGGCTTCCGGCCTGCAGTTCGAAGTGCTGACCCAGGGCGAAGGCGCCAAGCCGACCCGTGAAGACAACGTGCGCACCCACTACCACGGTACGCTGATCGACGGCACTGTGTTCGACAGCTCCTACGAGCGCGGCCAGCCTGCCGAATTCCCGGTGGGCGGCGTGATCGCCGGCTGGACCGAAGCCCTGCAACTGATGAATGCCGGCAGCAAATGGCGTCTGTACGTGCCGAGCGAGCTGGCTTACGGCGCGCAAGGCGTGGGCAGCATCCCGCCGCACAGCGTTCTGGTGTTCGACGTCGAGCTGCTCGACGTTCTGTAAGGACTGGCCTGCCTTGATGGCAGGCTAATGTGGGAGCCAGCCTGCTGGCGATAGGATCGACCGGTTCTTTGGGGGCCGCGCGGATGCCATCGTCAGTTGGCTGGATCCCACCGTTCCTGCGGTGGTTTTCATACTTCGATCTTGTTGTGCAATTCACCGGTCGGGCGCAAGGCCCGGGCGTAGCAGAACAGGAACAGATTGCGCACCAGCTCCTTGAGCACCAGCGGTTCGCTGGAACTCAGGCCGCTGACGTCCAGGTCGCCCTGATCCTGCAGTTCATGCAGGGCTTCTTCTTCCAGCACCGCGCAGACTTCCCCGGTTTCCCGATGCAGGATCCGCAGGTAAGGGTGCGGACGGTCCAGCCAGGCGTCGATCAGATAAGTCATGGTTCTCATCTCCATTGAAAGGGTTCAATGAGAATAATTCTTATTCGTCAAATAGCAAGCGCCTATTGGCGGTTTGCGTTTTTTTGCGGGTAAAGATTGCGTAAGGTCAAAACGGCTGGCGTTTGGCCATTGCGTTGCGGCGAGGGGAAAGCGGGGAGGGGTCGCCATCCCGCGTCGGGCGCGGGATGGCAGGCAGCGGGCTCAGACCTTTCTGACGAACTCGGACTTGAGCTTCATCGGGCCGATGCCGTCGATCTTGCAGTCGATGTCGTGGTCGCCGTCGCACAGACGGATGTTCTTGACCTTGGTGCCGACCTTGACCACCAGCGAGGTGCCCTTGACCTTCAGGTCCTTGATCACGGTGATGGTGTCGCCGTCCTGCAGGACATTGCCCACCGCGTCTTTCTTCACGGTGTCTTCGGATGCCGCGTCGGCTTCACCGTTGGCGGACCATTCGTGGGCGCACTCCGGGCACACCAGTTGGGCACCGTCTTCGTAGGTGTATTCGGAATTGCATTTCGGGCAGGGTGGCAACGTGCTCACTAAGGCTCCTTGGTATGAGGATCGTTAAAGGGCGCACATTGTATAGGGTTTTAAGCGAAGCAGGGCATTGCATGCAAAGCACTGCGGGAGCGGACCTGCTCGCGATGGCGTCTGACATGACGCTATCGCAAGCAAGCCCGCTCCCGCAGGGGCAGCAAGATCAGTGCGTGCGGGCGACCGCGAACTCGCTCAGTTCGACCAGCGCATCGCGGTATTCGCTGGCAGGCAGCGCTTCGAGGCACTTGATGGCACGGGCCACGTAGTCGCGGGCCAACTGCGCGGTGTAGTCCAGCGAGCCGGAGGCTTCGACCGCCGCACGGATGCTTTCGAGGTCTTCGATGCCGCCTTTCTGGATCGCCTGGCGCACCAGGGCCGCCTGTTCCGGCGTGCCTTCGCGCATGGTGTAGATCAGCGGCAGGGTCGGCTTGCCTTCGGCCAGGTCGTCGCCGACGTTCTTGCCCAGCGTGTCGGCGTCGCCCTTGTAGTCGAGCAGGTCGTCGACCAGCTGGAACGCCACGCCCAGGTGGTCGCCGAAGGTGCGCAGGGCCTCGGCCTGTTCGGCGGTGGCGCCGGCCAGCGCGGCGGCGCTGTGGGTCGAGGCTTCGAACAGCATCGCGGTCTTGCCGCGGATGACTTCCATGTAGGTCTCTTCGGTGGTGCTGGCGTCGCGCACCTTGGACAGCTGCAGCACTTCGCCTTCGGCGATGATGCGCGTGGCCTGGGACAGGATCTTCATCACCGGCATCGAGCCCAGTTCGACCATCATCTCGAACGAGCGCGAGTACAGGAAGTCGCCGACCAGCACGCTCGGGGCGTTGCCCCACATGGCGTTGGCGGTGGAGCGGCCGCGGCGCATGCCGGACATGTCGACCACGTCGTCATGCAGCAGGGTCGCCGTATGCAGGAATTCGATGGTGGCGGCCAGCAGGCGCAGGTCGTCGCCCTCGCGGCCCAGGGCCTTGCCGCACAGCAGCACCAGCAGCGGGCGCAGGCGTTTGCCGCCGGCTGACGTGATGTAATCGCCGATTTTCGACACCAGCGGCACGCGGGAAGTCAGCTGTTTCTTGATGATGCCGTCGACGGCGCTAAAATCGTCCGCCACCGCGCGGTAGAAAGCTTGGGGTTGCATCAGAGACAGGTGCTCCAGAAGGGTTGCGCGGCATGCTAGGACCCACGTCCGCAGGTGTCAAGGCGCGATGGACGGCCCCTTGCGCGGCGTCGGCGGCTTGCGTACAATCGCGCACCCTGAACTTCCTGGGCAGCACCTGCCTTACGCAATTGCACTTGGGCCGTTCCAGCCCCATGCAGCCATGCCAGCCAATACCTCTTCCTATAAAGAGCTGGGTGAGCAGGATTATCGGAGAAATACCATGTACGCAGTAATCGTTACCGGCGGTAAGCAATACAAAGTCGCTGAAGGTGAATACCTGAAGATCGAAAAACTGGAAGTCGCCACCGGCGAATCCGTGACCTTTGACCGCGTTCTGCTGGTCGCCAACGGCGACGACGTGAACATCGGCGCACCTGTTGTTGCTGGCGCAACCGTCAAGGCTGAAGTGATCTCCCAAGGTCGTCACGATAAAGTCCGCATCATCAAGTTCCGTCGCCGTAAGCACCACATGAAGCGTATGGGCCACCGCCAGTGGTTCACCGAGATCAAAATCACCGGTATTCAGGCTTAATTTCAGCCTAATTCCTCACTAGGAGAATTGAACTCATGGCACACAAAAAAGCTGGTGGTAGTACCCGCAACGGTCGCGACTCAGAAGCCAAACGACTTGGCGTGAAGATGTACGGCGGCCAGGCCATCAAGGCCGGCAACATCATCGTGCGTCAGCGCGGCACCCAATTCCACGCTGGCTACGGCGTTGGCATGGGCAAGGATCACACCCTGTTCGCGAAAATCGAAGGCGTGATCAAGTTCGAAGTAAAGGGCGCTTTCAACCGCCGTTACGTGAGCGTTGTCGCAGCCTGATTGCGAGAATGCTGGAGAAGCCCTGTCTTGCGACGGGGCTTTTTCGTTTGTGGGATGAGTCTCTTGCAAAGCTGTTTGTATGGGCTGTCGGCGTGCGATGCGGGTCGTGTATTGGGGTCGCTGCGCTCATCTTTGCAAGAGTCTTATGTCTTGATTGTTTTTCGGCTCGTCCGTACGGCGAGAGGCGTTGGTTATGAAGTTTGTTGATGAAGTATCGATCCGCGTGAAGGCGGGTGACGGCGGCAACGGGTGCATGAGCTTCCGTCGCGAGAAGTTCATTGAGAACGGCGGTCCGAACGGCGGTGACGGCGGTGACGGCGGTTCCATCTACATGATGGCCGACGAAAACCTCAACACCCTGGTGGACTACCGTTACACCCGGCATTTCGATGCCGAGCGCGGCTCCAACGGCGGCAGCACCGACTGCACCGGCAAGAAGGGCGAAGACCTGATCCTGCGCGTGCCGGTCGGCACCACGGTGATCGACTCGTCCACCCAGGAAGTGATCGGCGACCTGACCAAGTCCGGTCAGAAGCTGCTGGTGGCCCATGGCGGCTGGCACGGGCTGGGCAACACCCGCTTCAAGTCCAGCACCAACCGCGCGCCGCGCCAGACCACGCCGGGCAAGCCGGGCGAGCAACGCGACCTGAAGCTGGAAATGAAAGTGCTGGCCGACGTCGGCCTGCTGGGCTTGCCGAACGCCGGCAAGAGCACCTTCATCCGTTCGGTGTCGGCCGCCAAGCCGAAAGTCGCCGACTACCCGTTCACCACGCTGGTGCCGAACCTGGGCGTGGTCAGCGTCGACCGCTGGAAGAGCTTCGTCATCGCCGACATTCCGGGGCTGATCGAAGGTGCATCCGACGGCGCCGGCCTGGGCATCCGTTTCCTCAAGCACCTGGCGCGCACCCGTCTGCTGCTGCACCTTGTGGATATGGCGCCGCTGGACGAAAGCAGCGCGGCGGATGCGGCGGAAGTGATCGTCAACGAGCTGACCAAGTTCAGTCCTTCGCTGGCTGAGCGCGACCGTTGGCTGATCCTGAACAAGTGCGACCAGATCCTCGAGGAAGAGCACGAGGCTCGGGTCAAGGAAGTGGTCGAGCGCCTGCAGTGGGAAGGTCCGGTCTACGTGATCTCGGCCATCGCCAAAGAGGGCACCGAGCGCCTTACCCGCGACATCATGCGTTACCTGGAAGACCGCGCCGACCGTCTGGCCAATGATCCGGCCTACCAGGAGGAGCTGGCCGACCTCGATCAGCGCATCGAAGACGAAGCTCGTGCCCAGTTGCAGGCCCTGGATGACCAGCGCGCTCTGCGCCGCAGCGGCGTGAAGTCGGTCCATGACATCGGCGACGATGATTGGGACGAGGAAGACGTGGATGACGACGACGGTCCGGAAATCATTTACGTGCGCGACTGATCCGTTGCAGTAAACTTAAGCGCCGCTCAATCGAGCGGCGTTTTGGTATCTGGAAAACGGTAGCCACAAATAACGTCACGGGCGGCGCTGGGTCGCGCTGCCCTCAAGCTAAGGTTGAAGATGATGCGGAGCAAGGTGACAGGTGCGCAGCGTTGGGTCGTGAAGATCGGCAGCGCTTTGCTGACGGCTGACGGCAAGGGGCTGGATCGTGCGGCAATGGGTGTCTGGGTCGAGCAGATGGTGGCCCTGCACGAAGCGGGCGTGGAGCTGGTGCTGGTGTCCTCCGGGGCGGTGGCGGCCGGCATGAGCCGTCTGGGCTGGAGCGCACGACCCAGTGCGATGCACGAGCTCCAGGCGGCCGCCGCCATCGGCCAGATGGGGCTGGTGCAGGCCTGGGAGTCGAGCTTTGCCGAGCATGGCCGGCATACCGCGCAGATCCTCCTGACCCACGACGACCTGTCCGACCGCAAGCGCTACCTGAACGCCCGAAGCACCTTGCGCGCGCTGGTCGAGCTGAAGGTGATCCCGGTGATCAACGAGAACGACACCGTGGTCACCGACGAGATCCGCTTCGGCGACAACGACACCCTGGCGGCGCTGGTGGCCAACCTGGTGGAGGCGGACCTGCTGGTGATCCTGACGGACCGCGACGGCATGTTCGATGCCGACCCGCGCAGCAATCCGGATGCGCAGCTGATCTACGAAGCCCGTGCCGACGATCCGGCGCTGGATGCGGTGGCGGGCGGCACCGGCGGTGCGCTGGGGCGCGGCGGCATGCAGACCAAGCTGCGGGCGGCGCGTCTGGCGGCGCGTTCCGGTGCGCACACCATCATTGTCGGCGGGCGCCTGGAGCGGGTGCTGGATCGCCTCAAGGCGGGTGAGCGTATCGGCACGCTGCTGTCGCCGGAGCGCGGCATGCTGGCGGCGCGCAAGCAGTGGCTGGCCGGGCATCTGCAGACCCGCGGCACGCTGGTGCTGGACGACGGGGCGGTGTCGGCTTTGTCTCAGGGCAACAAGAGCCTGCTGCCGGTCGGCGTCAAGTTGGTGCAGGGCAGTTTCCGCCGCGGCGAGATGGTGGTCTGCGTGGCGCCGGACGGTCGTGAGATCGCCCGTGGCCTGGCCAACTACAGCGCCCTGGAGGCACAGAAGATCATCGGTCAGTCGTCGGATGCCATTGTCGGCCTGCTGGGCTACATGGCCGAGCCCGAGCTGGTTCACCGTGACAACCTGATTCTGGTTTGAGGATGCGTGCGATGCGGATTGCAAAAGGACTGTTGGGGTTGCTGATGGCGTTGCCGTTGGCGGTCTCGGCCGAGGAGATCGGCCAGGTGTCGACCGTGTTCAAGTTCGTCGGCCCCAACGACCGGATCGTGGTCGAGGCGTTCGACGATCCCAAGGTCGACGGTGTGACCTGCTACCTGTCCCGTGCCAAGACCGGTGGGGTGAAGGGCGGCCTGGGGTTGGCGGAGGATCGCGCCGAGGCGTCCATCGCTTGTCGTCAGGTCGGGCCGATCCGGTTCAAGGGTGAGCTGAAGGATGGCGAGGAGGTGTTCAAGGAGCGCACCTCGCTGGTGTTCAAGACCATGCAGGTGGTGCGGTTCCTCGACAAGAAGCGCAATACCCTGGTGTATCTGGTCTACAGCGACCGCCTGATCGAAGGCAGTCCGCAGAATGCGGTGACGGCGATCCCGATCCTGCCGTGGGCGCCTGCCCAGTAGTCATCCGGAGACTCCCGCAGGGGCTGTGTACGGCACGGAACCTGTGGGAGCCAGCCTGCTGGCGATGGCGGCAGGGCGGGATCGAGCATTTTCTGTGTCCGCATGCGCCAAATCGCAGGCAATAAAAAACCGACCCTTGGGTCGGTTTTTCAGTGACTACGTCGCTTAGGCAGCTGCTTTCAGTGCCTTGACGTGGCCATTCAGGCGGCTCTTGTGGCGAGCGGCCTTGTTCTTGTGGATGATGCCTTTGTCGGCCATACGGTCGATGACAGGCACAGCCAGGGTGTAGGCAGCTTGAGCTTTTTCAGCGTCTTTTGCGTCGATGGCTTTAACTACATTCTTGATGTAGGTACGAACCATGGAACGCAGGCTGGCGTTGTGGCTGCGACGCTTCTCAGCCTGTTTTGCACGTTTTTTGGCGGAAGGTGAGTTGGCCACCGTCGAGCTCCTCGAAAGACTTTTTAGGGAATAGCAAACAAAATAGGCCGCGAATCATGCCGATGAGTTGAAGTCTTGTCAAGGGCGCTTGAGACGTTCCGCTAAGTGGTAGGCATAACGCGACGGGATATTTCATTCCGGCGCATGACCTGTAAACTCGCGAGCTTTGGCTCTGTGCTGTTGCGGCGCGGAGTATCGCACAAGTGGGCGCACAGTTCGCCTGCTGTTTATCGACAGGCACACATTCCTTCAATGAATCTGCTCAAATCGTTGGCCGCCGTCAGCTCTATCACGATGCTTTCCCGGGTTCTCGGGTTTGTCCGCGACACGCTCATCGCGCGCACGTTCGGCGCCGGAATGGCGACCGACGCCTTCTTCATCGCCTTCAAGCTGCCCAACCTGCTGCGGCGGATCTTCGCCGAAGGCGCGTTCTCCCAGGCGTTCGTGCCGATCCTGGCCGAATACAAGAGCCAGAAGGGCGAGGAGGCCACCCGCACGTTCATCGCCTATGTCTCGGGCCTGCTGACCCTGGTGCTGGCCCTCGTCACGGCGCTGGGCATGCTCGCCGCGCCGTGGGTGATCTGGGCCACCGCGCCGGGCTTTGCCGATACGCCGGAGAAGTTCCGCCTCACCTCCGACCTGCTGCGGGTGACTTTTCCTTATATATTGCTGATCTCGCTGTCTTCGCTGGCCGGAGCGATCCTCAACACCTGGAACCGCTTTTCGGTGCCGGCCTTCGTGCCGACGCTGCTGAACGTCAGCATGATCGTGTTTTCGCTGTTCCTGACCCCGTACTTCGATCCGCCGGTCATGGCCCTGGGCTGGGCGGTGCTGGTCGGAGGCCTGGCGCAGCTGCTCTACCAACTGCCGCACCTGAAGAAGATCGGCATGCTGGTGCTGCCGCGCCTGAACCTGCGCGACACCGGTGTCTGGCGGGTGATGAAGCAGATGCTGCCGGCGATCGTCGGGGTGTCGGTCAGCCAAATCTCCCTGATCATCAACACCATTTTCGCCTCGTTCCTGGTGGCCGGCTCGGTGTCCTGGATGTACTACGCCGACCGCTTGATGGAATTGCCGTCCGGCGTGCTGGGCGTGGCGCTGGGCACGATCCTGCTGCCGACCCTGGCCAAGACCTACGCCAACAAAGACCGCCACGAATATTCGCGCATCCTCGACTGGGGCCTGCGCCTGTGCTTCGTGCTGGTGCTGCCGTGCGCGCTGGCGCTGGGCATCCTCGCCGAGCCTTTGACGGTGTCGCTGTTCCAGTACGGTCAGTTCACCGGTTTCGATGCGGCGATGACCCAGCGGGCGCTGATCGCCTATTCCGTCGGCCTGCTCGGGATCATTCTGATCAAGGTGCTGGCGCCGGGTTTCTATGCGCAGCAGAACATCCGCACGCCGGTGAAGATCGCGATCTTCACCCTGATCGTCACCCAGTTGTTCAACCTGCTGCTGATCGGCCCGCTGGCCCATGCCGGCCTGGCGCTGGCGATCAGCGCCGGCGCGTGCCTGAACGCCGGGCTTTTGTTCTATCAGCTGCGCAAGCAGCAGATGTACCAGCCGCAGCCGGGCTGGGCCGCGTTCGGCTTCAAGCTGCTGGTGGCGGTCGCGGTGATGTCGCTGGTGCTGCTGGTCGGCATGCGTTTCATGCCGGCCTGGGATCAGGGGCACATGCTGGAGCGTTTCCTGCGCCTGGGCGTGCTGGTGGTGGCGGGCGTGGTGGCGTATTTCGGCATGCTGCTGCTGTTGGGCTTCCGCCTGCGCGACTTCAACCGCAAGGCGTTGGGCTGAGGTTTCGGCCCCTGCGCTGCGGTTCGGGCCGGCGGTTTTGTCGGCTCGATCACTTTGGGTGACGGTGTTGCCTGTCGTCGGCCGTCGGGTGTGGTTATAATCGGCCACTTTATGAGCAAGAAGCGCGTTATGCAGCTGGTTCGAGGCCTTCACAACTTGCGCCCCCAGCATCGGGGCTGCGTCGCCACTATTGGCAACTTTGACGGTGTGCACCGGGGTCACCAGGCTATCCTGGGCCGGCTGCGCGAGCGTGCGCTCGAGTTGGGCGTGCCCAGCTGCGTAGTGATTTTCGAGCCGCAGCCCCGGGAATTCTTCGCCCCGGACACAGCGCCGGCACGCCTGGCCCGGCTGCGGGACAAACTGCAGCTGCTGGCCGCCGAAGGCGTCGACCGAGTGCTGTGCCTGGCGTTCAACCAGCGCCTGAGCAAGCTCAGCGCCAGCGAGTTCGTCGACACCATCCTCGTGGACGGCCTCGGCGTGCAGCACCTGGAGGTCGGCGACGATTTCCGTTTCGGCTGCGACCGTCTCGGCGATTTCGATTTCCTGCTGCAGGCCGGCCAGGTGCACGGTTTCACCGTGGAGGCCGCGCAGACCGTCGAGCTGGACGGCCTGCGGGTCAGCAGCACCCAGGTGCGCAACGCGCTGGCCGCCGCCGATTTCGCTCTGGCCGAACGTTTGCTCGGCCGTCCGTACCGGATCGCCGGCCGCGTGCTGCACGGCCAGAAACTGGCCCGGCAACTGGGTACGCCCACAGCCAACATTCAGCTCAAGCGCCGTCGCGTGCCGTTCACCGGGGTCTACCTGGTCGACGTCGCCATCGACGGCAAGACCTGGCCCGGCGTCGCCAACATCGGCGTGCGGCCCACGGTGCAAGGTGACGGCAAGGCCCACCTTGAAGTCCATCTACTCGATTTCGCCGGCGATCTGTACGACCGGCGCCTGACGGTGGTTTTCCACCAAAAGCTGCGTGAAGAGCAGCGTTTCGCCTCCCTGGAGGCACTGAAAACGGCGATCAACGCGGATGTCGCCGCCGCCCGTGCACTCGCCGCACCTAGCGCCCATCGCTAATGAAGAGCCTTAAATGACCGACTATAAAGCCACGCTAAACCTTCCGGACACCGCCTTCCCAATGAAGGCCGGCCTGCCACAGCGCGAACCGCAGATCCTGCAGCGCTGGGACAGTATTGGCCTGTACGGAAAGTTGCGCGAGATTGGCAAGGACCGTCCGAAGTTCGTCCTGCACGACGGCCCTCCGTACGCCAACGGCACGATCCACATCGGTCACGCACTGAACAAGATTCTCAAGGACATGATCATCCGCTCGAAGACCCTGTCGGGCTTCGACGCGCCGTACGTGCCGGGCTGGGACTGCCACGGCCTGCCGATCGAGCACAAGGTCGAAGTGACCCACGGCAAGAACCTGGGCGCGGAAAAGACCCGCGAACTGTGCCGCGCCTACGCGTCCGAGCAGATCGAAGGCCAGAAGAGCGAGTTCATCCGCCTCGGCGTGCTGGGCGACTTCGCCAACCCGTACAAGACCATGGATTTCAAGAACGAGGCCGGTGAGATCCGCGCCCTCGCCGAAATCGTCAAGGGCGGTTTCGTGTTCAAGGGCCTCAAGCCCGTGAACTGGTGCTTCGACTGCGGTTCGGCCCTGGCCGAGGCGGAAGTCGAATACGAGAACAAGAAATCCTCGACCATCGACGTGGCGTTCCCGATCGCCGACGAGGCCAAGCTGGCCGCCGCGTTCGGCCTGGCGTCGCTGGCCAAACCGGCCGCCATCGTGATCTGGACCACCACCCCGTGGACCATCCCGGCCAACCAGGCGCTGAACGTCCACCCGGAATTCAACTACGCCTTGGTCGATGTCGGCGACAAGCTGCTGGTGCTGGCCGAAGAGCTGGTGGAGTCGTGCCTGTCCCGTTACGGTGTAGAAGGCACCGTGCTGGCCACCGCGCCGGGTTCGGCGCTGGAGCTGATCAACTTCCGCCACCCGTTCTATGACCGCCTGTCGCCGGTGTACCTGGCCGACTACGTGGAGCTGGGCGCCGGCACCGGCGTGGTTCACTCCGCTCCGGCCTACGGCGTGGACGACTTCGTGACCTGCAAGAAATACGGCATGGTCAACGACGACATCCTCAACCCGGTGCAGAGCAACGGCGTCTACGCACCGTCGCTGGAATTCTTCGGCGGCCAGTTCATCTGGAAGGCCAACCCGGCCATCGTCGACAAGCTGAGCGAAGTCGGTGCGCTGCTGCACACCACCGTCATCGACCACAGCTACATGCACTGCTGGCGCCACAAGACCCCGCTGATCTACCGCGCCACCGCGCAGTGGTTCATCGGCATGGACAAGCAGCCGACCGCCGGCGACACCCTGCGCCAGCGCTCGCTCAAGGCTATCGAAGAGACCAAGTTCGTGCCGGCCTGGGGCCAGGCGCGTCTGCACTCGATGATCGCCAACCGTCCGGACTGGTGCATCTCCCGTCAGCGCAACTGGGGCGTGCCGATCCCGTTCTTCCTGAACAAGGAAAGCGGCGAACTGCACCCGCGCACCGTCGAGCTGATGGAAGAGGTCGCCAAGCGCGTCGAAGCCGAAGGCATCGACGCCTGGTTCAAGCTGGACGCGGCCGAACTGCTGGGCGATGAAGCGCCGCAGTACGACAAGATCAGCGACACCCTCGACGTCTGGTTCGACTCGGGCACCACCCACTGGCACGTGCTGCGCGGCTCGCACCCGATGGGCCACGAGACCGGCCCGCGCGCCGACCTGTACCTGGAAGGTTCCGACCAGCACCGCGGCTGGTTCCACTCCTCGCTGCTGACCGGCTGCGCCATCGACAACCATGCGCCGTACCGCGAGCTGCTGACCCACGGCTTCACCGTGGACGAGGCGGGCCGCAAGATGTCCAAGTCCCTGGGCAACGTGATCGCGCCGCAGAAGGTCAACGACACCCTGGGCGCCGACATCATGCGCCTGTGGGTCGCTTCCACCGACTACTCCGGCGAAATGGCGGTGTCCGAGCAGATCCTGCAGCGCAGCGCGGACGCCTACCGGCGCATCCGCAACACCGCGCGCTTCCTGCTCTCCAACCTGACCGGCTTCGATCCGGCCACCGACCTGCTGCCGGCCGAAGACATGCTGGCGCTGGACCGCTGGGCGGTGGACCGCACGCTGATGCTGCAGAACGAGCTGAAGGAAAGCTACGGCGAATACCGTTTCTGGAACGTCTACTCCAAGATCCACAACTTCTGCGTGCAGGAGCTGGGCGGCTTCTACCTCGACATCATCAAGGACCGCCAGTACACCACCGGCGCCGACAGCAAGGCCCGCCGTTCGTGCCAGACCGCGCTGTTCCACATCTGCGAGGCGCTGGTGCGCTGGATCGCGCCGATCCTGGCGTTCACCGCCGACGAGCTGTGGCAGTACCTGCCGGGCGAGCGCAACGAATCGGTGATGCTCAACACCTGGTACGAAGGGCTGACCGAACTGCCGGAAGGCTTCGAGCTGGGCCGTGCCTACTGGGACCGCATCATGGAAGTGAAGGTCGCGGTCAACAAGGAAATGGAGATCCAGCGCGCGGCCAAGGCCGTCGGCGGCAACCTGCAGGCCGAAGTGACCCTGTTCGCCGAGGATGCCCTGAGCGCCGACCTGGCCAAACTGAGCAACGAACTGCGCTTCGTGCTGATCACCTCCACCGCCGCCGTCGCGCCGTTCACCCAGGCGCCGGCCGATGCGGTGGCCACCGAAGTCAGCGGCCTGAAGCTGAAGATCGTCAAGTCGAACCACACCAAGTGCGCCCGTTGCTGGCACTGCCGTGAAGACGTCGGCGTGAACCCGGAGCATCCGGAAATCTGCGGCCGTTGCGTGGACAACATCAGCGGCGCCGGCGAGGTGCGTCACTATGCCTAATGCCGTGGGCCGTTTCGGACGGCTGGGCTGGCTCTGGTTGAGCGTGCTGGTGCTGGTCATCGACCAGGCCAGCAAGTTCTACTTCGAAGGCAAGCTCGAAATGTTCCAGCAGATCGTGGTCATTCCCGACTACTTCAGCTGGACCTTGGCCTACAACACGGGCGCCGCGTTCAGCTTCCTGGCGGACAGCTCCGGCTGGCAGCGCTGGCTGTTCGCGCTGATCGCCATCGTGGTCAGTGCGGTGCTGGTGGTCTGGCTCAAGCGCCTGGGCCGCAACGAAACCTGGCTGGCCGTCGCCCTGGCGCTGGTGCTGGGCGGTGCGCTGGGCAACCTGTATGACCGCATCGCCCTGGGCCATGTGATCGACTTCATCCTGGTGCACTGGCAGAACCGCTGGTACTTCCCGGCGTTCAACTTCGCCGACAGCGCCATCACCGTGGGTGCGGTGATGCTGGCACTGGACATGTTCAAATCCAAGAAAACCGAAGAGGCCGTTCATGACTGAACAGGTATCGGCCGTGCAACGCATCGGCCAGAACACCGAAGTCACCTTGCACTTCGCATTGCGCCTGGAGAACGGCGACACCGTCGACAGCACCTTCGACAAGGCCCCGGCGACCTTCAAGGTCGGCGACGGCAACCTGCTGCCGGGCTTTGAGGCGGCGCTGTTCGGCTTCAAGGGCGGCGACAAGCGCACCCTGACCATCGAGCCGGAGAACGCCTTCGGCCAGCCGAACCCGCAGAACGTGCAGGTCATCCCCCGTTCGCAGTTCACGGGCATGGAGCTGTCGCCCGGTCTGCTGGTGATCTTCAACGATGCGGCCAATACTGAATTGCCGGGCGTGGTGAAGGAATTCGACGACGCGCAAGTGACCGTCGATTTCAACCACCCGCTGGCCGGCAAGACGCTGACCTTCGACGTGGAAATCATTTCCGTCAAGGCGCTCTGAGTCATCGGGCAGTGACCGTGCGGGAGCGGGCAGGCTCGCTCCCGTCGTGTTCTTCCCCATTCGAAGGGGACTTTCCCCTTTGAATGGTTTTTACTGTATTCGCAATTTCTTGCGCGCAAGGCACGAGGCACAGCATGCAAATCAAACTCGCCAACCCCCGTGGCTTCTGCGCTGGCGTGGACCGGGCGATCGAAATCGTCAACCGCGCCCTGGAAGTGTTCGGGCCGCCGATCTACGTGCGCCATGAAGTGGTGCACAACAAGTTCGTGGTCGAAGACCTGCGCAGCCGCGGCGCGGTCTTCGTCGAAGAGCTGGATCAGGTGCCGGACGACGTCATCGTGATCTTCAGCGCCCACGGCGTCTCCCAGGCCGTGCGCAGCGAAGCCGCCGGCCGCGGCCTCAAGGTGTTCGACGCCACGTGCCCGCTGGTGACCAAGGTGCACATCGAAGTGGCGAAGTACAGCCGCGACGGGCGCGAATGCATCCTGATCGGCCATGCCGGCCACCCGGAAGTCGAAGGCACCATGGGCCAGTATGACGCCAGCAACGGCGGCGCGATCTACCTCGTCGAGGACGAGCAGGACGTCGCCGAACTGCAGGTGCGCAACCCAGACCGGCTGGCCTTCGTCACCCAGACCACGCTGTCCATGGATGACACCAGCCGCGTCATCGACGCCTTGCGCACCCGGTTCCCGGCCATCGGCGGCCCGCGCAAGGACGACATCTGCTACGCCACGCAAAACCGTCAGGACGCGGTCAAGCAACTGGCCGACGAGTGCGATGTGGTGCTGGTGGTCGGCAGCCCGAACAGCTCCAACTCCAACCGCCTGCGCGAACTGGCCGAACGGATGGCCACCCCGGCCTACCTGATCGACGGCGCCGAAGACCTGCAAGAGGCCTGGTTCGAAGGCGTCGAGCGCATCGGCATCACCGCCGGCGCCTCCGCCCCGGAAGTGCTGGTGCGCGGCGTGATCCAGCAGCTGCAGGCCTGGGGTGCTACCGGCGCCGACGAGTTGGCCGGGCGTGAGGAGAACATCACGTTCTCGATGCCGAAAGAGCTGCGCGTCCGTTCGATCTGACGCCCTGCGCCTTGCCGCACAGCGCCTGCTCGGCCTTTTCGCCGGCCAGGCGCACGCGGCCGCTCGCCGCCAGCACGATCTGCCATCGGCTGACCGGCTCCCGGGCCGAGCAAATGTGCAGCTTCCCCGCCTGAAACGACCTTCCGGGCATCAGCGGCTGGCCCAGGCCGCTGAACCGCACATAGCGGCTGACCCACCAATTGCCGACGACCGGCACCTTCCCGTCGCTCGCATGCTCGACCAGCAGCGGATTGCCGCTGTCCTCCGGCCCCTTGCCGCTGTTGTCCAGAATGATCCGCCAGCCCCGGCCCCAGTCGCCGTCGATGCCGTGCATCACCACGGTCCGGTTGTGCGTGATGGCCAGCGTGCGGGCGTTGCGGATGCCTTCGAGCAGAGACCGCGCCGCCTGTTCCTGGCGGCTGGACTCCGTGAGCGCGGCGAACGCCGGGCCGACCAGCGACAGAACAATTGCGCCGATCGCCAGTCCCATGAGCAGTTCGACCAGGCTCAGGCCCCGTTGCGGCATGACAGGTTGCGGCATGAAGGCTCCCTCCGTGGAGCAGGTGCGCGGCGCCTCCCGGCGTCGGGCAGGGCAAATCGGCCGACGCCGGCCGGCCGGATGTTCTAGCGTGTATCAGGTATAGCCGACGGCTACGGAGGGCATCGATGGATCGTTGTACAAAAGGTTTCACGCTGGTCGAGCTGCTGGTGGCGGTCGCCGTGTTCGTGGTCCTGGTCACGATGGCGGTGCCCGCGTTTACACGGTCGGTGCAGGGCAGCAAGGCCGACACCGAAGTCGGCGACCTGCAGCGGGCCCTCAACTATGCGCGACTCGAAGCGATTGACCGCGGCGTGACCACACGGATCCGGCCGACCGCCGGCGGCAGCGTTTGGACTGGCGAGTTGTCGGTCTACGACAGCACGGGGACACCGGCCAATGTATTGCGGGTTGTTCCAGCGATGAGCAGCGGGGCGACTCTGACGCTAACCTCAGGAGTGAGCGCGCTGGATTTCAACAATCTGGGCGGGCTGGCGGCGCCGTCGACGGCGGTGGTCATCAGCTACACGCTGGGAACGCAAAGCAGGACGCTGAACGTGTGTCTGAACGGACGAATCCAATTGGGTGGAAGCTGCGGATGAGGGCAGGGAGCAAGGGTGCACAGGAGGGCATGACGCTGATCGAGGTGCTGGTCGCGTTGCTGATTCTGACGGTCGGGTTGCTGGGGGCGGCGGCGGTTCAGCTCAATGCGCTGAAATACACCGACAGCTCGCGGATGGCCAGCCAGGCCAGTTTCATCGCCTACGACATGATGGACCGGATCCGCGCCAATTCCGCGGCCGACTACACCGTCACGCCGCCGGCCTCGGGCAACCTGAGCGTGGCCCGGGACCAGGACCTCTACGACTTCGCCACCAATATCACAGGTTTCGGCGGGCCCACCGCCACCGGCACCATCACGCTGAACCAGCGGGTGTACACCATCACCATCACCTGGAGCGATGCCCGGGCCGCCAACGCCGCGACCGCCCAGCGCAGCTTCGTGCTCACCAGCCGCGCCGCCGTCGATCCGGTGGCCACGCCATGAAGCGCCGCAATCTCGGGTTCGGCCTGATCGAACTGCTGGTCGCCCTGGCGTTGGGGCTGATCGTGGTGCTGGGCGTGGTGCAGATCTTCATCGCCGCGAAAAACACCTACGCCAGCCAGAACAGCGCCGCCGCCATGCAGGAGGACGCGCGCTTCGTGCTGAGCAAGATGATCCAGGAGATCCGCATGGTCGGGATGTTCGGCTGCCTGGGCACGATCACCGACTCCAGCTCCGCCGGCGATTTCAACGCCAGCCAGATCGCGCCGATCAGCTGGGACAACGCCAACCTCAAGCTGACCCTGGTCACCGCCGATGTCGGCGGCAGCGGCGGGACGCCGACCTGGACGGTGCTCTCCGATTGCCGCAACAGCGCCACGGCCTACACCGGCGTGCGGGCCGCAGCGTCCGGACAGATCGCGTTCCCGATCCGACGCCTGGTCTACAGCTTCAGCAACAACCAGATACTCATGGGCACCGGCAGCGGCTCGCCGACCCAGTCGGCGCTGGTCAACAACGTCAGCGCCTTCAGCGTCATGTTCGGCCTGGCGGCGTCCGCCACGGATGTCGCGGCCTCCACCTACAGCAGCAACCCCAGCGACCCGGCCCGCATCCGCAGCGTGCGCCTGAGCCTGACCCTCACCGACCCGAACAACCGGGTGCGCAGCCAAACCTTCAACGTGGTTGCCGCCTTGCGCAACCGCCTGCAATGAGGGCCGGCCGATGACGATCCCTTTCCGTCCCCCGCAGGCGCAGCGCGGCATGGTGCTGTTGGTCAGCCTGGTGTTCCTGCTGCTGTTGACCCTGATCGGACTGTCGTCGATGCAGAGCGCCAACCTCCAGGAAAAGATGGCCGGCAGCGTCAGCCTGCGCAACCAGTCGTTCCAGGTGGCCGAAGCGGCGCTGCGCATCGGCGAAAGCGCGGTGCAGCTCGACAGCTATTCGCTGGCGGTGTGCGCCACCACGGCCCAGTGCGCGCCGCCGGCGGAGTCCTCGACGGTCAGCGCGGCGGGGCTCAACGCCTCGTCCGGGGTCACCTGGATCGCCGCCGGCAGCGGGTTCTACGGCGTGCAGAACATCGGCACCACCCTGACCGCCGTCAATGTGCCGAGCAACACCTCGGCGACGCTGTACCGGGTCACGGCCGTCGGCATCGCCGGCACTTCGCGCAGCGTGGTGGAGAGTGTCTATGCCAAGTACTGAACCGCGCCGGCCATGGCGGGCCCTGTTGGCCGGGCTGTTGCTCGGCGGGTATCTGGCGGCGCCGGCCTACGCCTTCACGCCGTCCGACTCGCCGCTGCTGAGCGCTGCGGCGGTGCCGCCGAACGTGATGTTGCTGATCGACGATTCGGGGAGCATGAACAGCATCATCTACGCGGCGGGGTTCGATCCGACGGTGGATCGCACGCCGGCCAAGCAGTGCAATGCCTTCGCAGGCCTGTGCCTGAGCTCGACGGCGATCACAGGCGACTCGGTGTTCCTGTCGAGCCTGCCCACCTCGGGTTGCTCCGGCGGGGCCTACGCGTTCTACAACAACTCGCTGACGCCCCTGTGCCTGAAGCTGCCGGATCCGGTGGGCAGCGGCAACACGCGCTATTCGGGCGACTACATCTCTTACGTGGTCGGGTTGGCCAACGGCAGCAACCGCGACTTCACCACGGGCGCGATCCCCAACGACTACCGGATCAACGTCGCGCGCAACGTGTCCACCGCGCTGGTCACCAGCAACCGCTCCCTGCGCATCGGCCTGGCGACGTTCAACCCGGCCACCAACAACAACCCCGGCAACGGCGGCTACATCGCCCGTTCGGTCAGCGACCTGTCGCCGGTGTCCGGCAGCGTCACCCAGGCCCAGGCCGACAGCAACTACAACGCCCTGATTTCTTCGATCAACGGCTTGAGCGCCGTGGCCAACACGCCGCTGGCGGAGACCTACTACGAAATCACCCGTTACATGCGCGGCCTGGCGCCTTACTACAACAGCACGCCGAACACCTACACCAGCCCGATCCAGTACCGCTGCCAGAAAAACTACGGGGTGGTGATCACCGACGGCTTGCCGACCTACGACCGCACCTTCCCGAACAACGATCCTCTGGGCGGCAACCGCTTGCCCAACTGGGACGGGGTCAACAACGACGGCGACAACCTCAACGGCGACGGCGAGGGCGATACGCTGTACCTGGACGACATCGCCAAGTTCGCCTTCGACATCGACATGCGCTCCACCGGCACCGACGCGGCGGGCAAGAGCTGGAACGCGGCGGACTTCCCCAAGCAGAACATGAACACCTACACCGTGGGCTTCACCGCCGCCAACGACATGCTGTCGGACGCCGCCGGCTACGGCCAGGGCAAGTACTACCAGGCCACCGACAGCGCCGGCCTCAACACTGCGCTGTCCGCCGCGCTGAGCGACATCACCTCCAAGGCCGGCTCCGGCGGCAGCGGGGTCACCAGCGGCAACACCCTGGCCAGCGGCACCAGCTACTTCCAGACCAGCTACGACCCCAAGGACTGGCGCGGCACCATCAAGTCCTTCGGGTTCACGTCGACCGGCGCGGTGAACACGTCGACGGTGCTGTGGAGCACCGACACGGCCATCGTGCCCAGCGCCACGGCACCGACCTACCAGTCCTGGAACACCACGACCAACGCCGCCGTCACCCTGGCCTTCGGCAATTTCTCGGCCGCCCAGCAGACCGTCCTGGGCCAGGGCCTGCCCACCGGCATCAGTGGCAGCGATCTGGTGGAATGGAGCAAGGGCACCAACAAAGCCGGCCTGAAGGTGCGCAGCGTACTGCTGGGCGACATCATCAACTCGCCGCTGGTGCTGGCGTCGCCCTCGGAGAAAACCGCGTCCGACCTGTCGGGCGACACCTCCTACAGCACGTACCTGACCGCCAAGGCGGCGAACATGAACGCCAGCCTGGTGGTGAACGGCAACGACGGTTTCGTCAGCGTCATCAACTCGGCCAACGGCACCCGGCGCTATGCCTACATGCCGTCCAGCGTGCTGCCGTCGCTGCGTCTGATCGCCGATCCGACCTACATCAACGGCGTCGGCCACAAGTTCCTGGTGGACGGCCAGGTCGGCGTGTACGACGCGCAGTTCGGCACCGCCTGGAAAACCCTGGCCATCGGCGGTACCGGCGCCGGCGGCAAGACCTTTTACGGGCTGCAGTTGTACGACGCCTCGGCGGGCAACGTGATCAAGGGGCTGTGGGAAGTCAGCGCGCCGTCCACCGCCAGCGCATCGAACGTGTTCAACGATCTGGGCTACGCCTATGCCCGGGCGGAAGTGGCGCGTCTGGCCGACGGGCGCTGGGCGGCGTTCATCGCCAACGGTTACGGCAGCAACTCCGGGGTGGCGGCGCTGTATGTGCTGGATGTGCGCGACGGTTCGTTGATCCGCAAGATCGTGATCGACGCCACCGAGACCACCAACGGCCTGTCGTCGGTCAAGCTCAAGGTCAACTCGCAGAACGTGGTGCAGGCCGCGTACGGCGGCGACCTGAAGGGGCGCCTGTGGAAGTTCGACCTGAGCGCCGCCTCCAGCGACAGCTGGGGCTTGGCGTTTTCCGGCAAGCCGCTGTTCACCACGGCGGGCGGGGCGACCCAGCCGATCACCGCGCAACCGTTGCTGGCGGACAATTCCCTGGGCGGCAAGCAGGTCTTCGTCGGCACCGGCAAGTTCAACGAAACCACCGACAAGACCAACAAGGACCTGCAGGCGTTCTATTCGGTGTGGGACGCCGAGGGCGGCTCGGGGCAGTTGACGGTGAGCAGCCTGCAGGCCCAATCCATCACGGGCACCTTCTCGGGCAGCTCAGGTCAGTTCGTCACCACCTCCCAGAACGACACGACGTATCCGGCGGAGAAAGGCTGGTACTTGCCGCTGGTGTACAACAACGTGCTGACCGGCGAACGGGTGATCAACCAGGCCAGCCTGGTGCTGGGCCGGATCGTGTTCACCACCGCCAGCGTCGACACCACCGACCCGTGTTCCAGCTTCGGCACCGGCAAACTCATCGAACTCGAGGCGTTCAGCGGTAAGATGCTCAACTACGCGGTGCTCGACACCAACGCCGACGGCGTGGTCGACACCAACGACACGATCTCCAGCGGCGTGGTGTTCAGCGGCGGCATTCCGACCCTGAACGCCATCGTCAACGGCGCGAGCCGCAAGGTCGTGAACGATTCCAGTGGCACCATCACCACGCTGGTGGAAAAATCCGGCGGCGGCAGCCGCCGCATCATGTGGCGGCAACTACAGTGAGCGAGAACCGAGGCATGCGCAGAACCCACCGAGGCTTCACCCTGATCGAAATCATGATCGTGATCGCGATCATCGGTATCGTCATCACCATCGGCTATCCGAGCCTCACCGAGTACGTGAAGAAGGGACGCCGTGGCGAAGTGGTGTCGCTGCTGTCGGAGCAGGCGCAGATCCTCGAGCGCTTCTACTCGAAGAACAACGTCTACACCAATGTCACCGGCCTGAGCGCCGGCAACGATTTCTACACCCTCACGCCGACGATCACCGACCAGACCTTCCTGCTGACGGCGACGCGCAAGGCCGGCACGGCGATGGCCACCGACAAGTGCGGGGACTTCACCCTCACCAACACCGGCGTGAGAAGCATGAACAACGCGACCACCGGGCTGACCACCAAGGATTGCTGGGGCCGCTGAGCCGCTTTATCGGGGCGCCCTTTGCGCCCGCTGTCTATTTAACGGTTGGAACAGAGATGACCAGGCAACAGCAAGTGGTGATTGTCGGTGGCGGGGTGATTGGCCTGCTCACCGCGTACAACCTCGCCAACGAGGTGGGCAGCGTGGTGCTGCTGGACCGTTCGGACCTGGGGCGGGAATCGTCCTGGGCCGGCGGGGGCATCGTTTCTCCGCTCTATCCGTGGCGCTACAGCCCGGCGGTGACCGCCCTGGCGCATTGGTCGCAGGATTTTTATCCACAGCTGGGCGAGCGCCTGTTCGCCGCCACCGGCGTCGACCCTGAAGTGCACACCACCGGCCTGTACTGGCTGGATCTGGACGACGAGGCGCAAGCGCTGGCCTGGGCCGAGCGGGAAGGGCGCCCGCTGCGGCCTGTGGATATCTCGGCGGCCCATGACGCGGTGCCAGCCCTGGGCGGCGGGTTCTCCCGGGCCGTCTACATGGACGACGTGGCCAACGTGCGCAACCCGCGCCTGGTCAAATCGCTGAAGGCGGCGTTGCAGGCACTGCCGAACGTCAGCATCCGCGAGCAGTGCGAGGTCGGCGGCTTTGCGCGCGAAGGGGGGCGGGTGGTCGGCGTAGAGACCCCTGCGGGCGTGATCCGGGGCGATCAGGTGGTGTTGTCCGCCGGCGCCTGGAGCGGCGAGCTGCTCAAGACCCTGGATCTGACGCTGCCGGTGGAGCCGGTCAAGGGGCAGATGATCCTCTACAAGTGTGCGGCGGATTTCCTGCCGAGCATGGTGCTGGCCAAGGGGCGCTATGCGATCCCGCGCCGCGACGGGCATATCCTGATCGGCAGCACGCTGGAGCACGAAGGGTTCGACAAGACGCCGACCGACGTGGCCTTGGCCAGCCTGAAGGCTTCGGCGGTGGAGTTGCTGCCGGCGCTGGCCGACGCCGAGGTGGTGGGGCATTGGGCCGGCCTGCGGCCGGGCTCGCCGGAAGGCGTTCCCTACATCGGCGCCGTGCCGGGCTTCGAGGGGCTGTGGCTCAACTGCGGGCATTACCGCAACGGGTTGGTGCTGGCGCCGGCGTCGTGTCAGCTGTTCGCCGATGTGATGCTGGGGCGGGCGCCGATCATCGATCCGGCGCCGTATGCGCCTGCGGGGCGGATCTAGCCGGCATTCGCGGCGTCGGCGATCCGACGAAGGCGTCACTCAAGGCACCGCAGGACACGACAGTTGCTCCCATAAGGGGCCTCAGTCCAGCCCCAGTTTCTTGAGGCGGTAGCGCATCGAGCGGAACGACAGGTTCAGGCGTTGCGCCGCCGCCGTGCGGTTCCAGCGGGTCTCCTCGAGCGCTTGCAGGATCAGCTTGCGCTCGACGTTTTCCAGGTAGTCCTCCAGGTTGTCGATCTGCGTCAGGTCGGCGAGGCCGCCCTCGGCCGCGCAGTTGCCCTCGCTCAGGCGCAGGTCGTCGGCTTCGATCATGCGGTTCTCGCACAGGGTATGCGCCCGTTCGAGGACGTTCTCCAGCTCCCGCACGTTGCCCGGGAAGCGGTAGTTCTTCAGGGCCTCGAGCGCTTGCGGGTGCAGGCGCGCCACGGGCTGGCCGGTGCTGGTGGCCAGGCGCTTGAGCATCTGGCCGGCCAGCGCTTCGATGTCGTCGCGCCGCTCGCGCAGGGACGGCACCCGCAGTTCGATCACGTTCAGGCGGTAATACAGGTCCTGGCGGAAGCGTCCGGCGGCGACCTCGGCGTCCAGATCCTTGTGCGTGGCGCAGAGGATGCGCACATCGACCACGGTTTCCTGCTGGCCGCCGACGCTGCGCACGGCCTTTTCCTGGATCGCCCGCAGCAGCTTGACCTGCATCGACAGCGGCAGGTCCGCCACCTCGTCGAGAAACAGCGTGCCGCCGTGGGCCGCCTGGAACAGGCCGGGCTTGTCCTCCACCGCGCCGCTGAAGCTGCCTTTGCGGTGGCCGAAGAATTCGCTCTCCATCAGTTCAGACGGAATCGCCCCGCAATTGACCGGCACGAACGGTTGGCCGGCCCGCGGCCCTTGTTCGTGGATCAGGCGCGCCACCAGCTCCTTGCCGCTGCCGGACTCGCCGCTGATGTACACCGGCGCCTGGCTGCGGGCGAGCTTGTCGATCTGCTTGCGCAGGTCGCGCATGGGCGGGGAGTCGCCCAGCAGCCGCCGTTCGATCGACGTGACGCCGCCCGCCGCCGGCACGCGCAAGGCGCTGGCGACCAGTTCGCGCAGGCGCGCAAGGTCCACCGGTTTGGTGAGGAAGTCGAAGGCCCCGGCCTTGAGGGCGTTGATCGCGGTTTCCAGGCTGCCGTAGGCGGTGATCATCGCCACCGGCAGCTGTGGATAACGTTGCTGGAGGTGCTGCACCAGCTCAAGCCCGGTGCCGTCGGGCAGGCGCATGTCCGTCAGGCACAGGTTGAAGGCCTCGCGGTGCAGCAGCGCCCGGGCCTCGGCCAGGTTGCGTGCGCTGAAGGTGTCGAGTTTCATCCGTCCCAGGGTGATTTCCAGGAGTTCGCGGATATCCGGCTCGTCGTCGACGATCAGGACTTTTTGCCGTGGGCTCGTAGTCAACTTTGTTTCCGTCCGTGAGCAAAGGTGATGCGAAAGCAGCCGCCGCCTTGGCGTGGTTTGAAGTCTAGGCGCGCTTGATTGCTTTCGCACAGCTCACGGGACAGATAGAGCCCAAGGCCGGTGCCCTGGCTGCTGGTGGTGAAGAACGGTTCGAACAGGTGCGCCTGCTGGTCGGGCGCCACGCCCGGGCCGTTGTCCTGCACGTGCAGCACGGCCTGGCGGGATTCGGGGTCGAGGGACAGTTCCAGCCAGACTTCGGCCTGCTCGTGCAGCGCGCCGCTGTGGCGCCAGCCGTTGCGCACCAGGTTGTCGAGGACCTGGGTCAGCTGGTCGGGATCCATCAGGGTACGCAAATCGCCGGCGCCGATGTGCACGTGCAGTGACTGACGGGCGGTCGCCTGCTCGCGGGTCTCGGCGACGAAGCGCTCCAGCCAGGGCTTGAGATCCAGCCGCTGCGGTTCGCTTTGCTGGCGGCGGGACAGTTGCAGGACGTTCTCGATGACTCGGTTCATGCGCTGGGAGTGGTCTTGGATGATCTGCGTCAGACGCCGGTCTGCGCCGTCGAGTTCCTCGGACTCGCCCAGCAGCTGCGCCGCATGGCTGATGGCGCCCAGCGGGTTGCGGATCTCGTGGGCGATGCCGGCGGTCAGGCGCCCGAGCGCGGCCAGCTTCAACTGCTGGGCCTGTTGGGCGATCTGCGCGAGGTCTTCGAGGAACACCAGGGTCTGGCGTCCCGGGCTCTGCTCCAGGGCGATGAAGCTCGGTTGCAGCACAGGGCCTTCCCCGGGCATCTTCAGGCTTTGGGGGCGCAGGCTGGGGTTGCTCAGCCACAGTTGCAGGCGTTCGACCAGCCCCGGCGCGCAGTCGTCGATCAACAGCCCTTCGAGGTGCTGTCGGCCCAGCAGGGCCTGGGCGCTGTGGTTGGCCAACTGGATGCGGCGCTGTTCGTCGAACACCAGGATGCCGGTGCGCATGCGTTGCAGGATCAGGGCGTTGAGGGCCTCGAGGCCTTCCACCTCGCTGGCGCGGCGCTCGGCCAGGTGCTCGCTGAACTCCAGGCGCTGCATCAGGCCCTGCACCAGCAGGGACGCCGCGAAGCACAAGGCGCCGAGGGTGCCGGCCTGGAGGTAGTCGTTGGGGCTCAGGGGATGGTCGAAACTGAGCAGGAAGCTCAGGGCGACGATGCCGAGGGCGCCGACGGCGGCGATCAGCAGGCCTATCCGTCGGCGCAGCAGGGTATTGCTGATGGCCACCGAGACGATCAACAGGTTGCCCAGGGAGCTCGCCACGCCGCCGGCCGCGTAGAACAGGCCGCAGAGCAGCAGGATGTCGGTCAGCGCCAGGCCGAACAGCTGCGCCGGGCGGCGGATGTTCTCCAGGAACACCACCAGGAGGATGTTCAGCACCAGGTACAGCCAACTGCCGCTGCGCAGCAGCTCGTCGTCGGCCGAGGTGAGCAGGCGGTTGTCCATGTTGCTGGAAATCAGCAGCACCAGGGTGATGCCGACGCTCAAGCGATACAGATGATAGAGGCGCAGCAGGCGCTGGGCCTGCTTGCCGGAAGCGTCGGCGGTCTCAGCGACCACTGGAGCCGGGGCCTTGCTCCAGGTGCGCCTGGCTGCAGTACCACTGCTGCTCAAGGCTCAGGGCACGGTCGCGGGGCAGGTGCACGCCGCAATGGGCGCAGCGCACCATGGGCGCGGCGTCCTGTTCGCGGGGAGACTGGGCGGGGGAGGCGGGGGCCTTGATCTTGCGCCAGAGCCAGACGGCGGCGGCGATCAGGGCGATCCAGAACAGTAAACGAAGCATGATGGGCGGCTTTTCGGCTAATGATCCGGCAGTTTAGCCAAGGAGTCCGTCGGCCGCACAGCCCCGTCAAACGCGGCAACGAAAAAGGGAGATCCGAAGATCTCCCTTTCTTGAACAACTGCTGTGGATCAGTCGAACAGACCGAAGGTCATGTAGCTGAAGATCGAGCGGTCGGAGCTGCCGGACTCGGATTCCGGCTCTTCGATCACGTTGCCGTTTTCGTCTTTTGGCTTGAGTTCGTTCGGGATCGCGTCCTTCGCGTCCTGGAACTGCTTCTGCACGTCCTGGTTGGCGCGGGTCTCTCCCGGCGGCAGCGGCGGACGGGACTCGATCAGGCCGAGGGTGGCCTTGCTCAGCCACGAACGGTTGTCGGCTTCGGCCACCGACGGCACGAACTGACCGTCCACCAGGCTCGGGTGGTTCGGGTAGTTGAGCTTCAGGGTCTCGAGGCTGGAGGCCGCCAGTTCGTCCAGGTGCAGGCGCTGGTAGGCTTCGGTCATCACCGCCAGGCCGTCGCCCACCGATGGGGTCTCCTGGAAGTTCTCCACCACGTAGCGGCCACGGTTGGCGGCGGCGACGTAGGCCTGACGGGTCAGGTAGTAGTCGGCCACGTGGATTTCGTAGGCCGCCAGCAGGTTGCGCAGGTAGATCATGCGCTGCTTGGCGTCCGGCGCATAGCGGCTGTTCGGGTAGCGGCTGGTCAGCTGGGCGAACTCGTTGTAGGAGTCGCGGGCGGCGCCCGGGTCACGCTTGGTCATGTCCAGCGGCAGGAAGCGCGCCAGCAGGCCGACGTCCTGGTCGAACGAGGTCAGGCCCTTGAGGTAGTAGGCGTAATCGACGTTCGGGTGCTGCGGATGCAGGCGGATGAAGCGCTCGGCGGCGGACTTGGCGGCCTCAGGCTCGGCGTTCTTGTAGTTGGCGTAGATCAGTTCGAGCTGGGCCTGGTCGGCGTAGCGGCCGAACGGATAGCGCGACTCCAGGGCCTTCAGCTTGGCGGTGGCGCTGGTGTAGCTGCTGTTGTCCAGGTCCTTCTGAGCCTGCTGGTACAGCTCGGCTTCGCTCAGGTTTTCGTCTACGACTTCCTTCGATGAGCAAGCGGCGGTCAATGCGAGGATGGCGATCAGCAGCAGGTGTTTCACTTGCATGGCGGCTTGCGTCCCTATGACGGCCGCTGTCTTGGGCGGGACCGTCCTGTTATGATGAGCGCCCCGTTGAAAAGCCTCGGGGCAAAAGAAGCCGTATTTAACCACAAGCGCGCAGCCGAAACCAAAGGCTGTGCCGACGCCAGTCCGAGCATGTCCGATAAAATTGAACTTCGCGCAGAGGTGCCGTCCGAACTGGGCGGCCAACGCCTCGATCAAGTCGCCGCCCAACTCTTCGCCGAGCACTCGCGCTCGCGCCTTTCCGCCTGGATCAAAGACGGTCGCCTGACCGTGGACGGCGCGGTCATCCGTCCGCGCGACATCGTTCACGGCGGCTCGGTGCTGGAGCTGACCGCCGAACAGGAAGCCCAGGGCGAGTGGGTGGCCCAGGACATCGAGCTGGACATCGTCTATGAAGACGACGACATCCTGGTGATCAACAAGCCGGCGGGCCTGGTGGTGCACCCGGCCGCCGGCCACGCCGACGGCACGCTGCTCAACGCCTTGCTGCACCACGTGCCGGACATCGTCAACGTCCCGCGTGCCGGCATCGTGCACCGTCTGGACAAGGACACCACCGGCCTGATGGTGGTGGCCAAGACCATCCAGGCGCAGACCAAGCTGGTCGCGCAGTTGCAGAGCCGCACCGTCAGCCGCATCTATGAGTGCATCGTGATCGGCGTGGTGACCGCCGGCGGCAAGATCAACGCGCCGATCGGCCGCCACGGCCAGCAGCGTCAGCGCATGGCGGTGATGGAGGGCGGCAAGCCGGCCGTCAGCCACTACCGCGTGCTGGAGCGCTTCCGTTCCCACACCCACGTGCGGGTGAAGCTGGAGACCGGGCGCACCCACCAGATCCGCGTGCACATGGCGCACATCAATTTCCCGCTGGTCGGCGACCCGGCCTACGGCGGCCGTTTCCGCATTCCGCCGGCCGCGAGCCAGACCATGGTCGAGTCCCTCAAGCATTTCCCGCGGCAGGCCCTGCATGCGCGGTTCCTTGAGCTGGAGCACCCGACCACCGGCGAGCGCATGAGCTGGGAATCGCCGCTGCCGGAAGACTTCGTCTGGCTGCTGACCCTGCTCAAGCAGGATCGCGAGGCGTTCGTCGGATGAACTGGCTGACGCCGGACTGGCCCGCGCCGGCCAGCGTCAAGGCCTGTGTCACCACCCGCGAGGGCGGTGTCAGCGAGGCGCCGTTCGACACGCTCAACCTGGGCGATCACGTCGATGACCGCCCCCAGGACGTCGCCGAGAACCGTCGCCGCCTCACCGATCACTTTTCGATCAAGCCCGCCTGGCTGCAGCAGGTCCACGGCACCACCGTGGCCCACGCCGACCCGTCCGTGGTGGCCACCGCCGACGCCAGTTGGACCGCCACGCCGGGCATCGCCTGCGCCGCGATGACCGCCGACTGCCTGCCGGCCCTGTTCTGTGACCGCGCGGGCACCCGCGTCGCCGCCGCCCATGCCGGCTGGCGCGGCCTGGCTGCCGGGGTGCTGGAGGCCACCCTCGACGCCCTGGGCACCGCGCCTGAAGACGTGCTGGTATGGCTCGGCCCGGCCATCGGCCCGCAGGCCTTCGAAGTGGGCCCGGAAGTGCGGGAAACCTTCGTCGATCAGTTGCCCGCCGCGGCGGCCGCGTTTGTCCCGAGCCAAAACGCCGGCAAGTTCATGGCCGACATCTACCTGCTGGCGCGCCTGCGTCTGGCCGAGCGGGGTGTCACGGCGGTGTACGGCGGCGGTTTCTGCACCGTCAGCGACCCGCGCTTCTTTTCCTATCGCCGCGCATCGCGCACCGGTCGCTTCGCCTCGCTGGTGTGGCTTGAGGGCCCAGGCGGCGCCGTCTGACGGCGCCGGTTTGCGCCATGCCGCGCCTTTCAATGCCGGCAACTTACCGTCAAACGGAAACGCATCGGCCAGGCCGGGCGCACGCTAAGCTTGTCTGACCTGCATCAAACCCCTGACGCTTGAATCTTCCAGAATCGGCCACATCTATAGCGGTATCTGGCAGGTTTCTTCATTCAGGATGGTTTCCTAGATCCGACCTGCTCAAAAGGAAGGTGACCCCATGCGTATAGACCGTTTAACCAGCAAACTTCAGTTGGCGCTGTCCGATGCCCAATCCCTGGCCGTCGGCCTCGACCATCCGGGCATCGAGCCTGCGCACCTGATGCAGGCCATGCTCGAACAGCAGGGCGGCTCGATCAAGCCCCTGCTGATGCAGGTGGGCTTCGACGTCAACAGCCTGCGCAAAGAGCTGACCAAAGAGCTCGACCAACTGCCGAAAATCCAGAATCCGACCGGCGACGTCAACATGTCGCAGGATCTGGCGCGCCTGCTCAACCAGGCCGACCGCCTGGCCCAGCAGAAGGGCGACCAGTTCATTTCCAGCGAACTGGTGCTGCTCGCCGCCATGGACGAGAACAGCAAGCTGGGCAAACTGCTGCTGGGCCAGGGCGTGAGCAAAAAGGCCCTGGAGAACGCCATCAACAACCTGCGCGGCGGCGAGGCGGTCAACGACGCCAACCACGAGGAATCGCGCCAGGCCCTGGACAAGTACACCATCGACCTGACCAAGCGCGCCGAAGACGGCAAGCTCGATCCGGTGATCGGCCGTGACGACGAGATCCGCCGCACCATCCAGGTCCTGCAGCGCCGCACCAAGAACAACCCGGTGCTGATCGGCGAGCCTGGCGTGGGCAAGACCGCCATCGCCGAAGGCCTGGCCCAGCGGATCATCAACGGCGAAGTGCCGGACGGCCTGCGCGGCAAACGCCTGCTGTCGCTGGACATGGGCGCGCTGATCGCCGGCGCCAAGTACCGCGGCGAGTTCGAGGAGCGGCTCAAGGCGCTGCTCAACGAACTGTCCAAGCAGGAAGGGCAGATCATTCTGTTCATCGACGAACTGCACACCATGGTCGGCGCCGGCAAGGGCGAAGGCTCGATGGACGCCGGCAACATGCTCAAGCCGGCCCTGGCCCGCGGCGAGCTGCACTGCGTGGGCGCCACCACGCTCAACGAGTACCGCCAGTACATCGAGAAGGACGCGGCCCTTGAGCGGCGTTTCCAGAAGGTGCTGGTGGACGAGCCGAGCGAGGAGGACACCATCGCGATCCTGCGCGGCCTCAAGGAGCGCTACGAGGTGCACCACAAGGTGGCGATCACCGACGGCGCGATCATCGCGGCGGCGAAGCTCAGCCATCGCTACATCACCGACCGGCAATTGCCGGACAAGGCCATCGACCTGATCGACGAGGCCGCCAGCCGCATCCGCATGGAGATCGACTCCAAGCCGGAAGTGCTGGACCGTCTGGAACGCCGCCTGATTCAGCTGAAGGTCGAGTCCCAGGCGCTGAAGAAGGAAAGCGACGACGCGGCGAAGAAGCGCCTGGAGAAGCTCCAGGAAGAAATCGACCGCCACGAGCGCGAGTATTCGGACCTGGAAGAGATCTGGAACTCGGAAAAGGCCGAGGTTCAGGGCTCTGCGCAGATCCAGCAGAAGATCGAACAGTCCCGCCAGGAGCTGGAAGCGGCGCGGCGCAAGGGTGACCTCAACCGCATGGCCGAGCTGCAGTACGGGGTGATCCCGGACCTGGAGCGCAGCCTGCAGATGGTCGACCAGCACGGCAAGAGCGAGAACCAGCTGCTGCGCAGCAAGGTGACCGAAGAGGAAATCGCCGAAGTCGTGTCGAAATGGACCGGTATTCCGGTGTCGAAAATGCTCGAAGGCGAGCGCGACAAACTGATGAAGATGGAAAGCCTGCTGCATCAGCGTGTGATCGGCCAGGACGAGGCGGTGGTGGCGGTGGCCAACGCCGTGCGGCGTTCCCGCGCCGGGTTGGCGGATCCGAACCGGCCGAGCGGCTCGTTCATGTTCCTCGGCCCGACCGGGGTCGGCAAGACCGAGCTGTGCAAGGCACTGGCTGAATTCCTTTTCGACACCGAAGAGGCGATGGTGCGGATCGACATGTCCGAGTTCATGGAGAAACACTCCGTGGCCCGGCTGATCGGTGCGCCGCCAGGCTACGTGGGCTACGAAGAGGGCGGTTACCTGACCGAAGCGGTGCGGCGCAAGCCGTACTCGGTGATCCTTCTGGACGAAGTCGAGAAGGCCCACCCGGACGTGTTCAACATCCTGCTGCAAGTGCTGGAGGACGGACGCCTGACCGACAGCCACGGGCGCACGGTGGACTTCCGCAACACAGTGATCGTGATGACCTCCAACCTCGGCTCGATGCAGATCCAGGAACTGGTGGGCGACCGCGAGGCCCAGCGTGCGGCGGTGATGGACGCGATATCCACCCACTTCCGGCCGGAGTTCATCAACCGGGTCGACGAAGTGGTGATCTTCGAGCCGTTGGCGCGGGATCAGATCGCCGGCATCACCGAGATCCAGTTGGGCCGCCTGCGCAGCCGTCTGGCCGAGCGCGAGCTGAAGCTGGAGCTGAGCCCGGAGGCGATGGACAAGCTGATTGCCGTCGGCTACGACCCGGTCTATGGCGCACGGCCGCTGAAGCGGGCGATCCAGCGCTGGATCGAGAACCCGTTGGCGCAGTTGATCCTGTCCGGACGCTTCATGCCGGGGGAAACGGCGACCGGCGTGGTGGAGAACGACGAGATCACGTTCAACTGACGCTCGGCGCCAAAAGAGAAGGCCTCGCCCATCGCGAGGCCTTTTTTTTCGCCAGGCTGTTGAACTCAAAGGAAAAGGCTTGTAAAGTGCGCCCCGCAGTCAGTCACCCGCAGGGCTTCAGCTCACTGAGCTGAAAACCGAAATAAGTTGCAAATCATTAACTTGAAAGCAATTTAGGGGGTTGACAGAGGTGTTCTAGGTTGTAGAATAGCGCGCCTCAGACACACGAACGCAGCGATGCGAACGGGTGGCAGAGGTGAGGAAAACCTCACTGTTGTAACTTGAAATATGTAGTTCCGTGATAGCTCAGTCGGTAGAGCAAATGACTGTTAATCATTGGGTCCCAGGTTCGAGTCCTGGTCACGGAGCCAATTTCAAACCGGGGTATAGCGCAGTCCGGTAGCGCGCCTGCTTTGGGAGCAGGATGTCAGGAGTTCGAATCCCCTTACCCCGACCATATTTGGGTCGTTAGCTCAGTTGGTAGAGCAGTTGGCTTTTAACCAATTGGTCGTAGGTTCGAATCCTACACGACCCACCATTTTTGAAACCAGTTCGCTGGGATCGAATCTTAAGATCAGACGCCAAAAGCTCTGTTCGCAGAAGGCGCCTTTCGAAGGTGCCTTTTTTTTACCGGGGTATAGCGCAGTCCGGTAGCGCGCCTGCTTTGGGAGCAGGATGTCAGGAGTTCGAATCCCCTTACCCCGACCATACAAAGAAATCCCCGCATCGAAAGATGCGGGGATTTTTTTTGCCCGTCAGAAATGCAATTTCATTCAAGTCATCGTACAACTTGCCGATAGCCCGCTAGCAAAAGAGGGGCAGGCCGCCGTGCCGTTCGCCCCCTAACCTGGCCAATACAAGAAAAAGGGCGTTCGTCATGTTGCTTCGTCAGTTGAACATTGCTCCCCGTGCCGCACTGGGATTCGCTGTGATCGCGGTATTGGTGGCGCTGCTCGGGGTGTTTTCGCTGGGGCAGATGTCGAGTATCCGCGACAGCGAGGTCGCGGTGGAAACCCAATGGCTGCCGAGCATCCGTGGCGGTGACGAGATCCGCGAGATCATGCTGCGCATCCGCACCATCTCCTTGCGCATGGCACTGGATCCGGATCCGAAGAACGACGCCGCCTACCGCAGCCAGATGGACACCCGCGACAAGGAACTGAGCGAGAAGATCGCCGCCTACGACAGGCTGGTGGTCACCCCTGAGGGGCAGCAGTTGTACGATCAGTTCAAGAAAACCTTCGCTGCCTACCGCACCGGCATCGCCCAATCCTTCGTCCTCGCCGAACAAGGCAAGCGCGATGAGCTGACCAAGCTGCTGCTGGTCGACATGAAGACCGTGGTCGACGGCTCCGGCAAGCAGCTCAGCGACCTGGCGGATCTGTTCACCCGGCAGGTCGCCGCCGAGAGCCAGAACTCCGCCGCACACTACGAGACCTCGCGCACCATCGTCAGCCTGTTCATCGTGCTGGCGGCGCTGGCCACCGTGGCGCTGGCGATGCTGCTGACCCGCAGCATCGTGCGTCCGCTGGCGAGCGCGGTGGACGCCGCCGAAAGCGTGGCCGGCGGCGATCTCACCCGCCCGATCGAAGCCCACGGCAACGACGAGGTCAGCCGCCTGCTCAAGGCGTTGGCGACCATGCAGCAGAACCTGCGCGAGACCCTGCAGGGCATCAGCGGCTCGGCCACGCAACTGGCCACCGCGGCCGATGAACTGAACGCCGTCACCCTCGACAGCACCCAGGGGCTGCAGCAGCAAAACAATGAAATCGAACAGGCGGCGACGGCGGTCAACGAGATGACCACGGCGGTGGAGGAAGTTGCGCGCAATGCCGTGTCCACCTCCGACGCCACGCGCCAGTCCAGCGAATCGGCGCACTTGGGGCAGGAGCGTGTCGGCGAGACCGCCGAGGCCATCAATGCGCTGGTCAGCGAAGTGCAGCACACCGGCGAGCTGGTGCAGTCCCTGGCCGACCAGTCCCAGGACATCGGCAAAGTGCTCGACGTTATCCGGGCGATCGCTGAGCAGACCAACCTGCTGGCCCTCAACGCCGCCATCGAGGCGGCCCGGGCGGGCGAGAGCGGACGGGGCTTTGCGGTGGTGGCCGATGAGGTGCGGGCGCTGGCCTATCGCACCCAGCAATCGACCCAGGAGATCGAACAGATGGTGCAGGGCATGCGCAGCGGATCGGGCCTGGCGCTGGAATCGATGCAGGCCAGCGCCTCCCGGGCCGCCACGACGCTGGTGCTGGCCGAGCGGGCGGGCGAGGCGCTGCAGACCATTACGGCGTCGGTGCACGAAATCCACGAGCGCAACCTGGTGATCGCCAGCGCCGCCGAAGAGCAGGCGCAAGTGGCGCGGGAGGTGGACCGAAACCTGGTGAACATCCGCGACCTGTCGGTGCGCTCGGCGGCCGGGGCCGACCAGACCAGCGCCTCCAGCCATGAACTGTCGCAACTGGCCAATGCCTTGCAGGGCATGGTGCAACGCTTCCGCCTCTGACTTCTGCGGGCACGAAAAAGCCGCGCTTCTCGTAGGAGAACGCGCGGCTGTGTGTCGGGCGTCAGATGGGCAATCAGGCGCCGTCTTGATCCTTCAGGTGCTCGAACAGGCCTTTGGGCATTTTCTTGCCGTTGGCTTCGAAGTTGGCTTTGACGTTGTTGTACGCCTCCTGCTCGTCGATGAAACCGTCATGGTTGGTGTCGATCTTGTCGAAGTCGGACTTCGGCGCGACCTTCAGGAACTCGGCGCGGGACACCTTGCCGTCGCCATCGGTGTCGGTCTTGGCCATCGAGGCATCACCGCATTTACCTTCGCCGCATTTGCCTTCCGGCGTCTTCACCGAAGTCTCGGCGGAGGCGACCATGTAGCCCTGGGCCAGCGGCTGGGCGGCGAACACCGAGCCGGACAGCATCAGGCCGCCGGCCAGCACGGCGCCGACCAGGCCAATGGAGTTCTTGCCGATTTTCGAGGTACGGGACATTGCATTCTCCTACGGTTGCTCAGTGCAACCACGCGTTAAGGGCATTTGCCGGCGCGGGTGCGCTCGGGTGTGGCCATTAGGCGGCGCCGATGTATCGCGACTGTGTCGCGGGGCGGGGCGTTTGTAAGCGAAGGCGGGAAATGCGGGGACGGGATACAGTGAGAAACAGAGGTTCGGGCGCGGGTCGGACAATGAGGGTTTGATCCAGACCAACGTCGGCTTCACCGGCGTCATCGCCAGCAGGCTGGCTCCCACAGGGTTGGGTGGGTGAATTCAGGGGCTGCGGTCACAGCGTGGGAGCGAGCTTGCTCGCGATGGCGTCGATCCAGGCGAGATCAACTCGTCTGGATCACCGCATCGCGAGCCGGCTCGCGCCTACAGGTGTTGCATCAATGCAGCTTCAGGCGCGGCTCGGTGCCCCGGCCGATCTTGCTGCCCAGCATCAGCATCGCCGTGCGGAACGGCCCGTACAGTGCCATCTGGTGCATGCGGTACAGCGACACGTAGAACATCCGCGCCAGCCAGCCCTCCAGCATCACGGTGCCGGTCAGGTTGCCCATCAGGTTGCCCACCGCCGAGAAGCGCGACAGGGAAATCAGCGAGCCGTAGTCGGTGTACTTGTACTCCGGCAGGGCCTTGCCTTCGATCCGCAGCTTCAGCGACTTGGCCAGCAACGACGCCTGCTGGTGCGCAGCCTGGGCGCGGGGCGGCACGTTGCGGTCCGTGCCCGGTTGCGGGCAGGCGGCGCAGTCGCCGAAGGCGAAGATGTTCTCGTCGCGGGTGGTCTGCAGCGTCGGCAGCACCTGCAGTTGGTTGATGCGGTTGGTCTCCAGGCCGTCGATGTCCTTGAGGAAGCCCGGTGCGCGGATCCCGGCGGCCCAGACCTTGAGGCTGGCCTTGATCTGGCTGCCGTCGGCGGTGATCAGGCTGTCGGCGGTGACTTCGCTGACCGACGCATTGGTCATCACGTTGACCCCGAGCTTTTCCAGGGTCTTGTGCACCGGGCCGCTGATCCGTTCCGGCAAGGCCGGCAACACCCGCGGGCCAGCTTCGATCAGGGTGATGTGCATGTTTTCCGGTTTGATCCGGTCGAGGCCGTAGGCCGCCAGCTCATGGGCGGCGTTGTGCAGCTCGGCCGCCAGTTCGACGCCGGTGGCGCCGGCGCCGACGATGGCCACGCTGATCTGCTCGTCGCTTTCGTTCTGGCCGGCATGGGCGCGCAGGTAGTGGTTGAGCAACTGCTGGTGGAAGCGCTCGGCCTGTTTGCGGGTGTCGAGGAACAGGCAATGCTGCGCCGCGCCCTGGGTGCCGAAATCGTTGGTGGTGCTGCCGACGGCGATCACCAGGGAGTCGTAGGGCACTTCCCGGGCAGGCACCAGTTCGATGCCGTTTTCGTCGTAGGTGGCGGCCAGTTGGATTTTCTTCGCGGCACGGTCGAGCCCGCTCATGCGCCCCAGCTGGAACTCGAAGTGGTTCCATTTCGCCTGGGCGACATAGTTGAGTTCGTCTTCGGAGGAATTCAGCGACCCGGCGGCCACTTCGTGCAGCAGCGGTTTCCAGATGTGGGTCAGGTTGGCGTCGACCAGCATGACGCTGGCGGTGCCGCGCTTGCCCAGGGTCTTACCCAGACGGGTAGCCAACTCCAGGCCGCCGGCGCCGCCGCCGACAATGACAATACGATGGGACATGGGAACAACTCGCAAGGCTAAAGGAAATCGTTGTCGTGGTTACCCGAGCGAGCGCAAGGCAGCTCATAGCGTCAGGTAACTGATGAGTCGGCTCAACAGGCCGAGGCCGACGGTCACCGCCACCACCAGCACCAGGAGCATCCACGGCCTGAAGGGCCGGCGCTCGACGCGGTGCTGGGACAATTGCAGGTACTCTTCGACATGCTTCTGGTCATCGGGGTTCAGGCGGCTGGTCATGTGAGGCCTCGTCAGGGATAGACGTTGCTGGATGCGCAGACGTTACAGCGGTTTGCCTGCGCGCGTTGAACGGCGCAGGGCATCCGGGCGAATGATTGCGCTTTTTTAACATCCGACCGGTGTTTGCGCCATCCTGCCAAGGGCTAAAGGCTGATGCCGACGTCGAACACGATGCTGCGCCCCAGGTTGCCGCGCAGGAAGTCCGGCGCGTCCGGGTGGGCGAACAGCACCCGGGCGAAGGTCGGCCCGACCAGCGACAGCGAGCGCCAGCCCTGGCGCAGGTACTCGGTCGGCGGCGGAAAGTGGCTGTTCAGGTCCAGCACTTCGCGCTTGAGGCTGGCGAAGGCGATGATGTCCAGCTCCCCCAGGTCCATGCCGCGTTCCTTGTAGTTGTGGGCCTTCTTGCGCAGGGTCGGGGCCAGGCGCAGGAGGAACTCGTTGGCCGGGATCCGCCGCGGCTTGGCTTCGCGGCGCACCAGTTGGCTCAGGGAAAACGCGCTGCGCCGGCGTTGCAGTTCATCGCGCCATTCGTCGTTGAGCCGGCGGCCTTCGTCGAGGACGAAGAACACCTCGAAGTTGGCGTCGCGGAACAAGACGTCCGGCGGCTCCCCGGCCGGGGCGAACTCATCGGCCCGATAGGGAATGTTCAGGCCTTGCAGCAGGCGCTGGCAGACCCAACGCTCACGCTCCCATTTGCGGGCATTGGACAGGAAGGCGTTGGCTTGCTCGGCCGCGATGGTCAGCAGGCGCAGGTAGTCTGAGTCATCCATAGGCCCAAGCTTAGCGTTCAAATGCGACAGGCAGATAGATTTGCGTCGGTTCGCCCTCGGCAGACGCGAGCCTGCTCGGCAAATGCATCGGCGGGGGCCTCATCGCCAGCAGGCTGGCTCCCGCAGGGTTTGCGGCGGGCGCAGGCCCTGCATTGAGCAGCGTTGTGGGGGTGTAGACTGCCACAGCTGCCACCAGGGAATTTGTCGCAAGGGATGAGGGAATCATGATCGGTGCCGAACTGCTGTCTTCCACGAGCCTGACCTTGGGCTGGCTGATCTATCTGCCGGTCTTGCTGTGGGCGGTCTGGAGCGCCTCGTGGGTCGAGCTGTTCAGCGACAGCCGGCGTCAGCACTTGCTGTTCGGCACTGTGTTCGCGCTGTTCCTGCTGTGGCTGGTGCGCAGAGACTTCGACACCGGCGTGTCGTACCACTTCATCGGGATGACGGCGGTGACGCTGCTGCTGGACTGGCCGTTGGCGATCGTCGGCGGGCTGGTGGCGCAGGCCGGGCTGGTGTTGCTCGGGCGCCAGGATCTGGTGGCGGTGGGGGTCAACGGCACATTGCTGATCCTGTTGCCGGTGCTCGTCACCGAATGCGTGGCGGTGATGGTCGAGCGCGCCCAGCCGCGCAACCCGTTCGTGTACATCTTCTGCTCCGGCTTCTTCGCCGCTGCGCTGGCGGCGCTGCTGTGCCTGGTGTCGAGCCTGGCGCTGCTGTGGTACGACGGCCTGTTCGCCCTGCCGGAGTGGCTGGAGGACTTCATCGGCTACCTGTGGCTGCTGATCTTTCCCGAGGCGTTCATCAACGGCATGGTGATCAGCGCGCTGGTGGTGTTCTGCCCGGAATGGCTGGAGACCTTCAACCGCACCCGCTACCTTTCGGCGCCCTGGAAGGACGACGACCCCAAGTCTTGATCCACATCAAATCCGCCGCCCGCCGTGCCTTCATGCTCCTTCGAATTCCTTCAGGAGCGAGCGGCATGAGCGTTTACGAGTGGGCGAGGCAGGAGTTGCGTCAGAGTCTGGACATGGCGCAGGAGGTGGGGTTCGATCCGGGGCTGAGCCTGCGGGCCTTGCTCAGCGCGGTGGTACAGCAGAGCAAGACCGTGCGCAACGCCGAAGACCTGGCCGACGAGTTGCGCTTTCTGGCGGAAAACCTCGACGACGATCAGGACTACGGCTTCATGCGGCCCTGACGGCGGGTCAGTGGCGCGGATCGAAGTCGCCGGAGAACAGTTCATCCTCGGCGTCCGGGGCGACCGGGATCTTGTGTTCCTCCGAGGCCCAGGCGCCGAGGTCGATCAGTTTGCAGCGGTCCGAGCAGAACGGCCGGTTGATGTTGCCGGCCACCCATTCCACGGGGGCGCCGCAGGTCGGGCAGTTGACGGTTGGGGTCTGGCTCATGGCTGGCCTCCGGATAAAGTCAGGTAAAAGTGATGCAGGCGCTCGACCTCGCTGTGCAGCCAGGCGAGGTCGCGGTCGTTGACCACCACGTCATCGGCACGGCTCACACGGTCCTCGCGGCTGGATTGGGCCTTGAGGATCGCCTGGACCTGCTGTTCGCTGGTGTGGTCGCGTTGCAGGGTGCGTTCGATCTGCAGGTGTTCTGGGGCGTCGATCACCAGGATCCGCCGGGTCATCGCGTATTGCCCCGACTCGATCAGCAGCGGCGAGACCAGGATCGCATAAGGCGATTCTGCCAGCGCCAGGTGATGGGCGATTTCCTCGGCGATCAACGGATGCAGCAGGGCTTCGAGCCAACGGCGCTCATCGGGCACTTCGAAGATCAGCTTGCGCAGGGCGGCGCGGTTCAGCGTACCGTCGGCCTGCAGCACGGCGGGGCCGAAATGTTCGGCGATCTTCGCCAGCGCCGGGCGCCCCGGCTCGACCACCCAACGTGCCGCATGGTCGGCGTCCACCACGTGGATGCCGAGGTCGATGAAGTGTTGGGCGGCCGCGCTCTTGCCGCTGCCGATGCCGCCGGTCAGGCCGAGAATCCAGGGTTTTTCCACAGGGGTATTCATTTCAAACCGACAAACTGCCAATAGTAGGCCGTCATTTGACCACCCCAGAGCATGGCAATCCAGCCGGCGATCGCCAGATAGGGGCCGAAGGGGATCGGCGTCGAGGCGTTGCGGTCGCGCAGGCGCAGCAGAATGATGCCGATGACCGCACCCACCAGCGACGACAGCAGGATGGTCAACGGCAGGATCTGCCAGCCGCCCCAGGCGCCGAGCATCGCCAGCAGCTTGAAGTCGCCGTGGCCGATGCCGTCCTTGCCGGTGAGCAGCTTGAACAGCCAGAACACCGACCACAGCGACAGGTAGCCGGCCACCGCTCCCCACAACGCATCGTGCAGCGACGTGAACAGGCCGAAGCTGTTGGCGATCAGGCCCAGCCACAGCAACGGCAGCACCAGCACGTCGGGCAGCAATTGGTGCTCGGTGTCGATCAGGCTCATCGCCAGCAGGCCCCAGGTCAGCACCGTCAGCAGGCACGCGGGCCAGCCGAACCCCAGGTGCCAGGCGATGAAGGCCGAGAGCAGGCCGCAGGCCAGTTCCGTCAGCGGATAGCGTCTGCCGATGGGCGCGGCGCAGGCCGAACAGCGTCCGTGCAGCCACAGGTAACTGAGCAGCGGAATGTTTTCCCACGCCCGGATGCGGTGGGCGCAATGCGGGCACTGCGAAGCCGGCAGCATCAGGTTGTAGGTAGGCAGCGGCGTTTCGCCGGGCATCCCCAGGATGTCGCGGGCCTGCTGGCGCCATTCGCGTTCGAGCATCTTCGGCAGGCGCCAGACCAGCACGTTGAGGAAGCTGCCGACCACCAGCCCCAGCAACAGGGCGGTGCACACGAAGGCCAGCGGATACAGGGCAAACAGTTCGTCGAGGGGCATGTCAGATCGCAGAGCCGAGTTGGAAGATCGGCAGGTACATGGCCACGACCAGCCCGCCGACGATCACCCCCAGCACCACCATGATGAACGGTTCCATCAGGCTGGTGAGGTTGTCGACCATGTTATCCACTTCGTCCTCGTAAAACCCGGCGACCTTGGCGAGCATGTCGTCGAGGGCGCCGGACTCCTCGCCGATGGCGGTCATCTGCACCGCCATGGTGGGGAACACCCCGGTGGTGCGCATCGAGAAATTCAGCTGCATGCCGGTGGCCACGTCCTGGCGGATGCGCAGCACGGCGTTCTTGAACACCACGTTGCCGGTGGCGCCGGCCACCGAGTCCAGCGCCTCGACCAGCGGCACCCCGGCGGCGAACGTGGTCGATAGGGTGCGGGCGAACCGCGCCACGGCGGACTTGTACATCAGCGTGCCCACCAGCGGCAGCTTCAGCAACCAGGCGTCCCGGCGGTCGCGCAGGGCCTTGGAGCGTTTGAGCGCATGGCGGGTGCCGAAGAAGGCGGCGACCAGGGCCGCGAGGATCGCCCACCACCATTGCTGCATGAATTCCGAGAGCGCGATCACCATCAGGGTGAAGGCCGGCAGCTCGGCGCCGAACCCGGAGAACACCGACTGGAACTGCGGCACCACCTTGACCAGCAGGATCCCGGTGACCACCGCCGCCACCAGCACCACGGCGGCGGGGTAGGTCATGGCCTTCTTGATCTTGGCCTTGAGGCTTTCGCTCTTTTCCTTGTAGGTGGCGACCCGCTCCAGAAGGGTGTCGAGGGCCCCGGACTGCTCGCCGGCATCCACCAGGTTGCAGTAAAGCTCGTCGAAATGCTGCGGCTTCTTGCGCAGGGCGGCGGCGAAGCTGTTGCCGGCGGCGACTTCCTGCTTCACCTCGTCCACCAGCTTGCGCATGGCCGGGTTCTCGAAGCCCTCGCCGATGATGTCGAACGACTGCAGCAATGGCACGCCGGCCTTCATCATGGTCGCCATCTGGCGGGTGAACAGCGCGATGTCCTGGGCCTTGATGCGTTGGCCGAAGCGGAGCAGCGAGGCGGACTTCTTGCGCACCTTGCCGGGGTTGATCCCTTGCTTGCGCAACTGCGCCTTGATCAGCGCCGGGTTCTGCCCGCTCAGTTCGCCGGTCACCTTGCCGCCTTTCTTGTCCGTGCCTTCCCAGGCGTACACGCTGGTTTTCGCTGCCTTGACCGCCATGTTCAGTCCTTGGTGACCCGGTTGATTTCCTCAAGGCTGGTGATGCCTTGCATGGCCTTGATCAGGCCGGAGGTGCGCAGGTCGTTGAAGCCGTCCCGGCGCATCTGGGTGTCGATCTCCAGCGAGTTGCCTTCGGCCATGATCAGCCGTTGCAGTTCGGCGGTGTTCTTCACCACTTCATAAATGCCCACGCGTCCCTTGTAGCCGCCGTTGCAGTGGTCGCATCCGGCAGGCTCATAGAGCGTGAAATGGCCGATGCGTTCCTCGGGGAAGCCTTCCTTGAGCAAGGTCTCCCGGGGGATCTCGGCGGGACGCCGGCAGTGGCTGCACAGCTTGCGGGCCAGGCGCTGGGCGATGATCAGGCTGACCGAGGTGGCGATGTTGAAGCCGGGGATGCCCATGTTGTGCAGGCGGGTCAGCGTCTCGGCGGCGCTGTTGGTGTGCAGGGTGGAGAGCACCAGGTGGCCGGTCTGCGCGGCCTTGATGGCGATCTCCGCCGTTTCGAGGTCGCGGATCTCGCCGACCATGATCACGTCCGGATCCTGACGCAGGAACGAACGCAGGGCCTGGGCGAAGTCCATCCCCTGTTTCGGGTTGACGTTGACCTGGTTGATGCCTTCCATGTTGATCTCCACCGGGTCTTCGGCGGTGGAGATGTTGATGTCGACGGTGTTGAGGATGTTCAGCCCCGTGTACAGCGACACGGTCTTGCCCGAGCCGGTGGGGCCGGTGACCAGGATCATGCCCTGGGGTTGCTTGAGGGCGGCCATGTACAGGTCTTTCTGCTCCGGCTCGTAGCCGAGGGCGTCGATGCCGATTTGGGCGCTGGAGGGGTCGAGGATCCGCATCACCACCTTTTCGCCCCACAGGGTGGGCAGGGTGTTGACCCGGAAATCGATCGACTTGCTCTTGGACAGGCGCATCTTGATCCGCCCGTCCTGGGGCTTGCGGCGCTCGGAGATGTCGAGGCTGGCCATCACCTTCAGGCGCGCGGCGATCCGGCCGGCCAGCTGAATCGGCGGCCGGGCCGCTTCGCGCAGGATGCCGTCGGTGCGCATCCGCACCCGGTAGTTCTTCTCGTAGGGCTCGAAATGCAGGTCGGACGAGCCGCTCTTGATCGCGTCCAGCAGCATCTTGTGGACGAAGCGCACCACCGGCGCATCGTCGGCGTCGAACCCGCCGATGGCATCCTGCCGGCTGTCGTCGACGGACTCGACGTCCAGGCCGTCCAGGTCGACGTCGGCCATTTCCTCAAGGCCGGTGGCGTGGGTGTCGAAGAATTTCTCGATGGCGTCGGTGAGCTTGTCGTCCTCCACCAGGATGGCTTCGGTGCTCAGGCCGGTGCTGAACTGGATGTCGTTGATCGCCTGCTGGTTGCTCGGGTCGGAGATCCCCACGAACAGCTTGTTCCCGCGGCGCCACAGGGGCAGCGCGTGATGCTGGCGCACCAGTTTTTCGCTGACCAGGCCTTTGGGCTGGGTTTCCTTGTCCAGGCAGTTGAGATCCAGGTAGGCCACGCCGAAATGCTCCGAGGCGATTTCGGCGACCTGCCAGCTTTTCACCAGTTTGTTCTGCACCAGATAGCTGACCAGCGACAAGCGGTTGCGCTGGGCCTGTTGCCAGGCTTGCTGGGCACTTTTTTCCGTCAGCAGTTCGGCCTGCACCAGTTGCTTGGCCAGACCGCTCAGAGCGATGTCATTCATGGGGATCCCGGACGCAGACAGTTCATGACTTATAGCCTAGACAAGTGACAGCGCCAAACCTGTGGGGTGCAGGTGACAAAAAGTGTCAGATACTGCGGTTCAAGGCTGTAGGACGTGCCTTGGGCATGCCGCCGCGCCCAGCCTTCAGGGCCTGCAAGGGATTGGCACGGGCTGTGCTGAGTCGTGTTCAGACCATGAGATTCCGACTCATGCAAGGAGCGTGTCTATGAAGAAACAACAAGGTTTCACCCTGATCGAGCTGCTGATCGTCGTGGCGATCATCGGTATCCTGGCGACCATCGCGCTGCCGCAGTACTCCAAGTACCAGGCCCGTTCGAAAGTGACGGCGGGGCTGGCGGAGATCAGCGCCATGAAGGTGCCGTTCGAGGACACCATCAATCAAGGCACCGACCCGACACTGACGCTGGTGGCCGGCAGCGCCACGGCGACCACGTCCAACTGCGGCACGCTGGCGGCGTCGGGCACAGCCTCCACCGGGGCCGGCACCATCACCTGCACCCTGGCCAATGCGCCAGGTCCGGTGCTGGGCAAAACCATCACCCTGACCCGCACCGCCGCCACCGGCTGGAGCTGCGCGACCACGGCAGCCCAGGACTACGCGCCGAAGGGCTGCACCGGGACCTGAGGGTCGCGCTGCGTCTCCCGAATGCCCCGCCTAGCGGGGCATTCTGTTTTCCGGGCGGCGGAAAAAGCCTGAATTGTTTCAGTGCCTTAGGAACTTTTCAGAAATCCGCAAGTTGCATGCAGAACGGATCGCGGTCATGCAAATTGCATGATTCCGTCAACTGAGTGTTTTCATAGGTTGTTGATTTTTAATGATTTATTTTTGTCGCGGAGTTGGCACAGCGTTCGCAATATCTCCAGTAACCTGCTGACAAGAAGCGCAGCAGACTTTCCAGAAAACAGGAGTTACTCGTATGAAGAAGTTCGCTATCACTGCCGCTGCTGCTACCGCGCTGACTCTGACCATGGCCACCGGCGCATTCGCCCAGTCCACCCAGACGGCTCAGGCGCCCATGACGCTGGCAGCCGGCGAAGTTACCAAAGCCAAGGAAGCCACTTCCGATACCTGGATCACCACCAAGGTCAAAGCTGACCTGGTCACCGAAAAAGGCATTCCCGGCACCGACATCAAGGTCGAAACCAACAAAGGCGTGGTGTCCCTGTCGTCCACCGTCGCCGTGACCGATTCGCAGAAAGAGATGGCGGTCGCGATCGCCAAGAAAATCAAAGGCGTCAAGGCGGTTTCCGCCGACGGCCTCAAAGCCGAGTAAGGCAAGGCTTCTCGCCTGGACGGGAGGAGGCGCGACAGGCGATCCGTGCAATACGTCTGCCGCACTTGTAGTTCATGCGAACGGCCACAGGGATGTGGCCACTGCGGGCCCCGGTTGATTGCCGGGGCCCGTTTCGTTTCGGGGCAACGCATGCCGCATCGCCTGGGATGGCGTCATCGCCAGCAGGCTGGCTCCCACAAGGGATCTGCGATGCTGGCGGATTCATTGCTCCTTGCCAGCGATGAGGCCGGCACTGCGGCATCTGTGTTGCCTGACCCGCCGCCATCGCCGGCAAGCCGGCTCCCACAGGGTTCAGCAGCGGCCGCAGTTCTGTGCTCACCACAAAAACCTGTGGGAGCGTGCCTGCAAGCGATGAGGCCGTCACAGCCAACATCGCCCACAGGGGGGATTTCAGTTGCCGCGCTTGCTGTTGATCTGCTTCAGGCGGTTGCCCTCGAAGCGCAGGTACTGGTACATGCCGTTGCTCGGGCCGTAGGTCCATTCCTCGACCTGGAACTCCTCACGGCGATTGGCGCTGCGCTTGTACCCCAGCACGTCACGGCTCAGCGGCTCGCCGCATTTCTGCAGCACTTCGCTGGCGCGGTCGCCGAGGCTGACCAGCTGGCTGCCGCAACGCAGGGTGTCGGACGCAGACGCTTGGCCGACGGCCAACGCCAAGAGGATTGCGGGCAGCCATTTGCGGTTCATCATTCGGCATCCAGATGCATTTGCGTCACCACCCGGCCATCGCTTTCCGCTTCGCCGAGGTTGGCGTCGATGAAGTACACCCGGTCGTCGGCCAGTTGGCCCTTGTCCACCAGGTAATCCTTGATGCTGCTGGCGCGGTCCTGACCGAGCTGGCGCAGCAGGACATCGCTGGAGCTCCAGAACTTGATCACGTCCTCGCGCATCTTCGCGGTGCGCTCTTCCTTGCCCAGGTCCTTCCATTCGGCTGGTGGCTGGGTCTTCAGGCGGGTGCGGTAGATGCCTTCGAGCAACGGGCCTTTCTCGCCGTCCGGCACCTGCAGCAAGGAAGCCTGGGCCGGCACCTTGTCGCCCCGGCGCTGGAGCATCTTGTAGTAGTTGTACTGGTATTCACGCTCCAGGCGCTGCTCGGCGATGAGCGGGCCGTCGCTGCTCTTGGCGGCGGTGCCTTCGATTTCCAGGCGCAGGGCCGGACGCTCCTTGAGCGCCTGGGACAGCTTGACCAGCGCCGCTTCAGCGTCCTTGCTCAGCTCGCTGGAGCCGGGCGCGAACGACACGCTGCCCAGGTCCTCCGAACCTCCGCCGCTGACCAGGCCGCCGATCAGCTTGAACGGCGCGGCGGCGGCCTTGACGATCAGGTTGCGCAAAGTCTGCCAGACGATCGGCATCACGCTGAACTGCGGGTTGTTCAGGTCGCCGCTGACCGGCAGCTCGATGGAGATCTTGCCGTCCACGTCCTTGAGCAGGGCGATCGCCAGTTTCAGCGGCAGGCTCACGGCGTCCGGGCTGTCGACCTTTTCGCCCAGCTGCAGTTGTTCCACCACCACCTTGTTCTCGGCCTTGAGCTGGCCCTTGGTGATCAGGTAGTGCAGGTCGAGGTTGAGCCGGCCCTTGCGGATCCGGTAGCCGGCGAACTTGCCGGAGTAGGGGGTCAGGGTGGTCAGCTCGACGCGCTTGAAGCTGGTGGCGATGTCGAGGCTGGCCATCGGGTCGAACGGGTTCACCGAACCTTTGATGGTCACCGGCGCATAGCGGTCGACCTTACCTTTGACGTCGACGCTGGCCGGCTTAGCCTGGCGGCTGTCGATGGTGCCGATCTGGCCGTTGAGCTGCTGGATCGCGGTGGCGAAGTTCGGGGTCAGGCTGAAGTCGGCGAAGTTGGCCGAACCGTCGTTGATCGCGATGGCGCCGATGTGGATGCCCAGCGGCTTGTCGCCTCCGGACGGCTGCTTGGCGGCGGCCGGCTTCGCCGCCGAATCGGCGGGCTGCGGCACCAGCAGGTCGTCGATGTTGGTGGTGCGGTCATCGTTGATCATGAACCGCGCATAGGGCTGGAACAGGTTGATCCGGTCGATGGACAGGCTGTCGCCGTGCTGGTAGTTCAGGCCCTCCACCACCACCTGCTGCCACTTGAGGAAGTCGCGGGTCTTGAGGGTGTCGAGGGTGTGCAGCTGATCGACCTGGGCACGCCCGGTGACGCTGAGCGCCAGGGGTTCGGTGCTCTTGAGGTTGACCTTCAGGTCGCTGCCGAGCATGCCGCTGCGCAGTTCCAGGCGGATGAACGGGGTGATGTAGGACTGGGCGACCCGCAGGTCGATGTCCTGGGTCTTCACGTTGAGCTGGGCGGTGACCGGCGCGAGGTTGACCACGCCGTCGGCGCTGATCTTGCCCTGCTTGCCCAGGCCGGTGTCGAGCTTGAGGTTGAAGGGCGAACCGTTGAGGCTGTCGAAGTTCTGCAGGTCGAGGTTCAGCGGGCCGACCTCCAGGGCCACCGGCGGCTGCGGCTGGCGGTCGGCCAGGTGCACCTGGTAATTGCGCAGCTGCACGTCCTTGAGCAGCACTTGCCAGGGCTTGGCCGGCGCTGCCGGTTCCTTCGGCGAATCGGCGGCGGCCGGCGCGGTCTTGGGTTCGGCGGCGGCCTTGGCCGCCGGTTTGGACGGCTGGCTGGCGAACAGCTTCTGCCAGTCCAGTTGCCCGTCGGCTTCGCGGGCGGCCCAGGTCTCCAGTTTCTGGCTGCGGATCTTGCCCACCACCACCTGCTGCTTGGCCAGGTCCACCGTGGTCTCGCTGACGTCGAGGCGTTCGAGCTTCGCCAGCGGACGGCCGTCCGGGGCCTTGATGGCGAACGGCGCGACGCTGACGGCGACGTTGTTCAGCAGCAGTTCGGTTTGCTTGGACAGATTGAGCTTGTAGTCGGTGCTGAGGCTGACCACGCCGTCTTCCAGCACCAGCGGCACGGCGTCGCGCACGTAGGGCCAGAAGGCCTTCATCTTGCCGTCGGTGATTTTCAGCGTGCCTTCGGAGGTGATCGGGATCAGGCTGAAGTTGCCGCTCCAGTCGATGCGCCCGCCGGCGGGGCCGACGGCGACCAGGGTCATGTCGGCGCTGTCTTCGGGCAGGGTGCTGAGGTTCTTCAGTTCGAAGTCGAGGGTGTCGTAGAGGAATTCGATCGGCTCGCTCGGGCGCGCGTCCTCGAAATGCACGGCGCCGCCGGCCAGCTTGATGCGGTCGATGCGCAGCGGAAACGGTTTGGCGTCGGGGTCGGCCGGCGCGGGTTCGCTGGCCGGAAGCTTGAACAGGCCGAGCAGGTTGAGCTGGCCGTCCTTGGCGAACAGGATTTCGGTCTTGGGCTTGTCCAGTTCGATGTCGGCCAGGTGCAGGGCCTTTGTCCACAGGCTGTCGAGCTGCAGGTTGGCGTAGAGGCGTTCGAACCCGACCTGTTCCTTGCCCGGTTCGCCGATGACCAGCCCCCACAGGGTGAGCTCAAGGCTGAACGGATTGAGTTCGATGCGCTGGATATGCGCCGGCACGGTGGCGTAGTTGGCCAGTTGCTGGTTGGCGACCCGTAACGCAATGCCCGGCAGAATCAGAAACCCCAGCAGGCTATAGAGGGCCAGAGCGGTCAACAGGGCGCCAATCGCGCGAATCAATCCTTTGGGCATGTGCGGCTTCATCTGTCTGAATCGGAGTGCCTTGGAGTATGGCACGCGATTGCGGTTCCGAAGTAATTGCCCATGGCCAGGATTGTTCAGATTTTTCTGTGGGAAATTTCCCAAGCAGACTTCACAGCTGGAGGATCAGGGTCTTCAGCGGCGGTTGTCCGTCCATGGACGGGAAGTCCCGGCCCGGTGTCATCACCGTCCATTCGCGCACCGGCCGCCCGGCCTTTTCCGCGCAGCGCAGCACCTGTTCGCGCCAGTCGTCCATGCTGACTTTCGCCAGGTTGTTGCAGCAGATCAGCACGCCGTCTTCGGCGGTGGCCAGCAGGGCCGGCTTGAGCAGGCTCTGATAGTCGCGCAGCAGGTCGACGGTGCCGAACGCGCTCTTGGCCCAGGCCGGCGGATCGAGCAGCACCAGATCGTACTGGCGCTGTTCCAGGCGCGGATAGCTCGGCAGCTTTTGCCCGCGCCGCTGGGTGATCGGCAGCCCGGCCAGTTGGCGGATCGCCGGGAAGTAGTCGGACTGGATGAATTGCATGGCCGGCAGTTGCGGATTGAGCTGGCCGTTCTCGCGGCCGACCGCCAGGTTGCCCTCGGCGAAGTCCAGGTTGCACACCTCGCGCGCACCGCCGGCGGCGGCACTGAGGCCGACCCCGCAGGTGTAGGCGAACAGGTTGAGCACGCTTTTGCCCTTGGCGTGATCCTTGACCCAGCCCCGGGTGTTGCGCAGGTCGAGGAACAGCAGCGGATCCTGCCCGGCGTGGCGCCCGCGCACGCGGTAGTTCAGGCCCCACTCGTGGCCGACCAGATCCGCCAGCGCCGCCTCGTCGGCCCGGTAGACGGGGTCGGTGCGGTCGATCCGCGAGTTGCCCCGGGAGCGGTCGTTGTAGACCAGCAGGGTTTCCAGGCCCAGGGTCTCGTTGACGGTCTCGTGCAGGTGCAGCAAGGCATCGCGTTCCAGGGTCTGGTGGAAGCTTTGCACCATCAGTTGCGGGCCGTAGCGGTCGACGGTCAGGCCGCCCGCGCCTTCCTGGCTGCCGTGGAACAGGCGGTAGCAGTCGGTGCCCTGGCCGTGCAGTTCGGCGAGCAGATCCTGGCGTTTGTCGAGGGCGGCGCGCAGCGCCTGGTTCAAGGAAGACATGCGGGCGCCTTGCTGGAGGGAATGGGGGCGCGGGAGTTTAGCATTGTCGGCGTCTGTGGCGAGGGATCAGGGCAGCAGCCCCATCCGCCGCTGGGCGCGCTGCACCGAGCCGTTGCGCATGGCCCAGCGCAGCATCGGCGCGCTGCGGTTGACGCTGGCGCGGATCAGCTGGCGGCGCAGCGGGTTCTGGCGCACGCCGAACATGTCGCTGGCCCAGTCCGGCAGCAGGTCGATGCCGGCCTTCATCATCAGGTCGCCGAAGGGTCGGGCCAGCAGGCTGGGGGCCGGTGCGTCGAGCAACAGTCGCAGGACTTCCCGGCTGCGCCCGTCGCACAGCAGCTGCGGGCGCATGCGCTGCAGGTAATCGGCCACCGCCGCGCGCGAACGGGGCACGTCCCGGGCGCCGAGCCGTTCGGCGATCACGGCGATCTCAGCGTAGTAGCGATCCTGGTCCGCCAGGGACAAATGCGGATTGCGGTAGCGCAGGTGGGCGGCGAGGAAATTGCTGACCTCCGCCACATGCACCCAGGTCAGCAGATCCGGGTCGCTGGCCGCATAGGGGCGGCCGTCCGGAGCGGTGCCGACCACTTGCAGGTGAATGGTGCGCACCTTTTCGATCAGCCAGTCGGCGTCCTTGCGCGAGCCGAACGTGGTGCCCGAGACGAACTGGCTGGTGCGGCGCAGCCGTCCGAGCATGTCCTGGCGAAAGTTCGAGTGGTCCCACACCCCGGCCAGCGCCAGCGGGTGCAAGGCCTGCAGCAGCAGCGCGGCGATGCCGCCGATCAGCATGCTGCTGAAGTCGCCGTGCACTTGCCAGCTGACCGAGTCGGGGCCGAACAGGCCGGGATCGCCCTTGGGGTTTTCCAGGTCGAGCTGGCCGAGGGACAGCCCGGTCAGGCTCATGAGCTGGCTTTCGATGCGGTGGCGGATGAATTCCATGGGGTCTCGACGGATGGCTTCAGGGCAGGGACGGCGCGGCCGGACGACCGCGCCGGCGCCGCTACCGGTTGAGGCGCTTGTCGATCAGGCCCTGCACCACGCTCGGGTCGGCCAGGGTGGAGGTGTCCCCGAGGCTGTCGAGCTCGTTGCAGGCGATCTTGCGCAGGATCCTGCGCATGATCTTGCCTGAGCGGGTTTTCGGCAAGGCCGGCGCCCACTGGATCAGGTCCGGCTTGGCGAAGCTGCCGATTTCCTTGCTGACGTGGGCCAGCAGTTCTTTCTTCAGTTCGTCGCCGGCCTCGGTGCCGTTCATGGGCGTGACGAAGGCGTAGATGCCTTGGCCTTTGACGTCGTGGGGATAACCGACCACCGCCGCCTCGGCGATGCTGTCGTGCAGCACCAGGGCGCTCTCCACTTCGGCGGTGCCGATGCGGTGGCCGGATACGTTGATCACGTCGTCGATGCGGCCGGTGATCCAGTAGTCGCCGTCCTCGTCGCGGCGGGCGCCGTCGCCGGTGAAGTAGTAGCCGGGGTAGGGTTTGAAATAGGTGTCGACCATCCGCTGCGGGTCGCCGTAGACGCTGCGGATCTGCGCCGGCCAGCTCGACTTGATCGCCAGCACGCCGCTGCCGGCGCCCTTGATTTCCTTGCCGTGCTCATCGAGCAGCACGGGCTGCACGCCGAACATCGGCCGGGTGGCGCAGCCTGGCTTGATCAGCTGGGCGCTGACCAAGGGGCTGAGCATGATGCCGCCGGTCTCGGTCTGCCACCAGGTGTCGACGATGGGGCAGCGCTGCTCGCCGACCACGTTGAAATACCATTCCCACGCTTCCGGGTTGATCGGCTCACCGACGCTGCCGAGCAGTCTGAGGCTTTGCCGCGAAGTTTCCTGCAGCGGGCCGGCCCCTTCGCGCATCAGGGCGCGCAGGGCGGTCGGCGCGGTGTAGAAGATGTTGACGTGGTGCTTGTCGATCACCTGCCAGAACCGCGAGGTGGTCGGGTAGCTCGGCACGCCTTCGAAGATCAGGGTGGTGGCGCCGTTGGCCAGCGGGCCGTAGACGATGTAGCTGTGGCCGGTCACCCAGCCGACGTCGGCGGTGCACCAGAACACTTCGCCGTCGCGGTAGTCGAGCACGTACTTGAAGGTCATCGCCGCCTGCAGCAGATAGCCGCCGGTGGTGTGCAGCACACCTTTGGGTTTGCCGGTGCTGCCGGAGGTATAGAGGATGAACAGCGGGTCTTCGGCGTCCATCGGTTCCGGCGGGCAGTCGTCGCTGACCTCGCGCACCGCCTGGTGATACCACAGGTCGCGGCCTAAGGTCCAGTCCACCTTGCCCTGGGTGCGCTCGACCACCACCACGGTGCTGACGTCCGGGCAGCTTTGCAGGGCCTTGTCGACGTTGTGCTTGAGCGGCACGAACTTGCCGCCGCGCACGCCTTCGTCGGCGGTGATCACCGTGCGGCAGTCGGCGTCGAGGATGCGGTCACGCAGGGAGTCCGGGGAGAAGCCGCCGAACACCACCGAATGGATCGCGCCGATCCGCGCGCAGGCCAACATGGCGTAGGTCGCTTCGGGGATCATCGGCATGTAGATGCACACCCGGTCGCCTTTCTTCACGCCGCGGCTTTTCAGCACGTTGGCCAGCCGGCAGACGTGGTGATGGAGCTTGCGGTAGGTGATCTGCGCCGATTCGGCGGGGTCGTCGCCTTCCCAGAGCAGGGCGGTCTGCTCGCCGCGCCGTTCCAGGTGGCGGTCGATGCAGTTGTGGCTGACGTTCAGCTTCGCCCCGGCGAACCAGGTGGCTTCGCCGGTCTTCAGGTCATAGCGCTGGACGGTCTGCCACGGGGTGCTCCAGTCCAGGAAGCGCTTGGCCTGTTCGGCCCAGAAGGTGCTGGGGTGTTCAATGGATTCGCGGTACAGGCGCTGGTAGTCGTCCTGACTCAACTGTGCGGCCCGGCGGACGGCATCGGCTTTGGGGAACGTGCTGATATCGAACATGACGGTTCCTTATTCTTGTTGTGCGACAAGAATAAAGATGCGCCGAGTGCCCGAGAGGTTCAAGCCATGACCAAAACGACTGTGGGAAAGGTGGGCACACAAAAGACTGTGGGAGCGGGCTTGCCCGCGAAGGCGTCGTGTCAGTCACCTTTGTGTTGACTGATTCACCGCATTCGCGGGCAAGCCCGCTCCCACAATGGAAGGTGCTGCCCGCAGAGGCTGCGGGCAGCACGGCCGGATCAGCCGCGGTGACGGCCGCGGAAGTAGCTGATCAGGCCTTGGGTGGACGGATCCTCGGCGGCGCTCTCTTCGCTGCCGACCAGGCGGTTGTAGACGCCCTTGCCCAGTTCCTTGCCCAGTTCCACGCCCCACTGGTCGAAGGCGTTGATGCCCCAGACCACGCTCTGCACGAACACCTTGTGTTCGTACATCGCCACCAGGGCGCCGAGGCGGCGCGGGCTGATGCGTTCGACCACCAGGGTGTTGCTCGGGCGGTTGCCCGGGATCACCTTGTGGGCGGCGAGCTTGTGCACCTGCTCTTCGCTCATGCCTTTGTCGCGCAGCTCGGCCTCGGCTTCGGCCAGGGTCTTGCCGAGCATCAGGGCCTGGCTCTGGGACAGGCAGTTGGCGTACAGCCACTGGTGATGGTCGGACACCGGGTTGAAGCTGACGACCGGCACGATGAAGTCGGCCGGGATCAGTTGGGTGCCCTGGTGCAGCAGCTGGTGATAGGCATGCTGGCCGTTGCAGCCGACGCCGCCCCAGATCACGGGGCCGGTGTCGGTGGACACCGCTGTGCCGTCCTGGCGCACGCGCTTGCCGTTGGACTCCATGTCCAGTTGCTGCAGGTGCTTGGTGATGTTGCGCAGGTAGTGGTCGTACGGCAGGATCGCGTGGCTCTGCGCACCCCAGAAGTTGCCGTACCACACGCCGAGCAGGGCCAGCAGCACCGGCATGTTCTGTTCGAACGGCGCGCTCTGGAAATGCTGGTCCATGGTGTAGGCGCCGGACAGCAGTTCCTTGAAGTTGGACATGCCGATGGCCAGGGCGATCGGCAGGCCGATGGCCGACCACAGCGAGTAGCGGCCACCGACCCAGTCCCACATCGGGAAGATGTTCTCTTCGCGGATGCCGAACGCCACGGCCGCCGCGTTGTTGCTCGAAACGGCGATGAAGTGGCGGTGCAGTTCGGCTTCCGAACCGCCCTGGGCCAGGTACCAGGCGCGGGCGGCCTGGGCATTCTTCAGGGTTTCGAGGGTGTTGAAGGATTTCGACGACACGATGAACAGCGTGGTTTCGGCCCGCAGCTTCTGGGTCAGGCCGTGGAACTCGCTGCCGTCGATGTTCGCCAGGTAGTGGCAACGCACGCCTTTCTGGGCGTAGGACAGCAGGGCTTCGGACACCAGCTCAGGGCCGAGGAACGAGCCGCCGATGCCGATGTTCACGACGTCGGTGATCGGCTTCTCGGTGTAGCCGCGCCACAGGCCGTCGTGGATGCGGCCCACCAGATCGGTCATCTGGTTCAGCACCTTGTGCACGTCCGGCATCACATTGACGCCGTTGACCGACAGCTTGTCGCCCACCGGGCGGCGCAGGGCGGTGTGCAGGGCAGGGCGGCCTTCGGAAGCATTGACGATTTCGCCGTCGAACAGCGATTTGATCGCGCCCTTGAGGTCGACCTCGTTGGCCAGTCCCACCAGCAGGTCGCGGGTCTGGGCGTTGATCAGGTTCTTCGAATAGTCGAGAAACAGTCCGCAGCTGCTCAGGGTGAATTGGTTGAAGCGCTGCGGGTCGGCGTTGAAGGCTTCGCGCATGCTGAAATCCTGCATGGCTTGGCGGTGGTCTTTCAACGCTTGCCAGGCAGGCAGAGCGGTAACGTCATGAGGAGTGCGGTAGTACGCCATCGCTGCGGTTTTCCTTTTTACTTGAACGGCCTTTGGTACACGGATCGAACCGCCAGGCCCGGTCAGGGCATGGGGTCAGCTGCGTTGACACGGTTTCAGGGCGCAGGGCCAATACAGTAAACCCCGCGCTGCGATCTGTCTTGACTTTGTCTGACCCGTTTCCTGTACTTTTTTAACATCTGTCCAGGAAACGGCCGACGAACGGAAGGGCGGGGGCGGCCTGCTCAGGCGACCTGCACCGGGATGGCGTTGCTGGTGTGGCTCAATTCGTTGCCCGGCGCCATGTAGAGCATGCGCGGCTTGAAATTCGCAAGTTCGGCTTCGCTGTAGTGGGCGTAGGCGCAAATGATCACGCGGTCGCCGACCTTGGCCTTGTGCGCCGCTGCGCCGTTGACCGAGATCATCCGCGAACCTTCTTCGCCTCGGATCGCGTAGGTGGTGAAGCGTTCGCCGTTGTCGACGTTGTAGATCTGGATCTGCTCGTACTCACGGATGCCGGACAGGTCCAGCCATTCGCCGTCGATGGCGCAGGAACCTTCGTAATCGAGTACCGCGTGGGTGACTTCGGCGCGGTGCAGCTTGGCCTTGAGCATGATGGCGTGCATGAGGGGTTCCCCTGGTCGGAATCGAACGGCAGGCAGTGTGCCCGAAGGGGGGGAGGGCGGCAATATGGCTGCGCACCGGGCATGGGCGATGCGCAAGCGGCTGGCTCTCGGTGCGTCTTCGCCGATGCCATCGCCAGCAGGCGGGTTCCCACAGGGGGCTTGGGCGGATGCAGGATTTTCGGTCGCCGCAAAACAATGTGGGAGCGGGCCTGCTCGCGATGGCGGACGGATGGCCATCGCGGGCAAGCCCGCTCCCACAAAGGATGACGGCGCTCAGGCCGGGGTGTCGAGGTTCAGGTGCAGGTTGTCGATCAAGCGGGTGGTGCCGAGGAACGCGGCCACCAGGATCACCAGGTCGCGGTCGTCTGCCGTGGCCGGGCGCAGGGTCAGGGCGTGGCGGATCTCCAGGTAGTCCGGACGCAGGCCCGCCGCTTCCAGTTGCTTGAGCTGTGCCTGGATCAGGGCCGGGAAATCGCGCTCGCCTTGCTTGATCGACTCGGCGATGGCGCTCAGGGTGCGGTAGACCACCGGCGCCACGGCGCGCTGCTCTTCGCTGAGGAAGCCGTTGCGCGAGGACAGCGCCAGGCCGTCGGCGGCCCGCACGGTCGGCTCGCCGATGATCTGGATCGGCATGTTCAGGTCATGCACCAGCGCGCGGATCACCGCCAGTTGCTGGAAGTCCTTCTGGCCGAAGATCGCCAGGTCCGGCTGCACCATGTTGAACAGCTTGCTGACCACCGTCGCCACGCCTTCGAAATGCCCCGGACGGCTGGCGCCGCACAGGCCTTCGGACAATTGCGGGACGCTGACCCGGGTCTGTCCGGCCATGCCGTCGGGGTACATTTCCTCGACGGTCGGGGCGAACAGCAGGTCGCAGCCGGCTTCCAGCAGTTTTTCCTGGTCTGCCGCCAGGGTGCGCGGGTACTTGTCGAGGTCTTCGCCGGCGCCGAACTGCAGCGGGTTGACGAAAATGCTCGCGACCACGAAGTCCACGCGCTGGGTGGCCTTGGTGATCAGCGCGATGTGGCCGCTGTGCAGGTTGCCCATGGTCGGCACGAAGCCGATGCGCTTGCCTTCGCTGCGGGCGCGGGCCACGGCGGCGCGCAGTTCACGTACGGTTTTGACGGTGTTCATGCGGAGAATCCGTGTTCGACGCCAGGGAACGTGGCGGCTTTGACTTCAGTGACGTAGGCCTTCAGGGCGTTCTGGATGCTGTCCTGGCCGTGCATGAAGTTCTTCACGAACTTCGGCACGCGGCCGCTGATCGACAGGCCAAGCATGTCGTGCAGCACCAGCACCTGGCCGTCGGTGGCGCTGCCGGCGCCGATGCCGATCACCGGGATCTTCACCGCCTGGCTGATTTCGGCGGCCAGTTCGCTCGGCACGCATTCGAGCAGCAGCATGGCCGCGCCGGCCTGCTCCAGCGAGATGGCGTCGGCGCGCATCTGCCGCGCCTGGTTCTCGTTGCGGCCCTGCACCTTGTAGCCGCCGAGGATGTTCACGGCCTGCGGGGTCAGGCCCATGTGCGCGCACACCGGAACGCCGCGCTCGGCCAGCAGGCGGATCGACTCCGCGAGCCACAGGGCGCCCTCGACCTTGACCATGTGCGCGCCGGCCTGCATCAGCATCGCGCTGTTGGTCATGGTCTGTTCCAGGGTGGCGTTGGCCATGAACGGCAGGTCCGCGAGGATCAGGGCATCGGTGTTGCCGCGCTTGACGCTGGCGACGTGGTAGGCCATTTCCGCAGTGGTCACCGGCAGGGTGCTGTCGTGGCCCTGCAAGACCATGCCGAGGGAATCGCCCACCAGCAGCACTTCGACACCGGCCTCGTTGCAGGCGTGGGCGAAGGTCGCGTCATAGCAGGTCAGCATGGTGATCTTTTCACCTTTCTGCTTGAGGCTCTGGAGCGTGGTCAGGGTGATGGCTGGCATGTAAGAAATCCTCGTTCAGGCGCATTGGAAACTGCTGCGGGTAACGCGCGTGATTCGTCATCTATTCAGGCGCACGCTCTTTTGTCGTGCTTATAAGGCCTGGATTGCGCCCTTGTGCGCCGGGTTGGCGGCAGCGGGACGCCTATAGTCGTGATGAGAACCCAGGAAGTCAATTACGTGTGTTACCGCATTGTTACGACGGGAGTGTTACCGGCGTTACTGATGCGATTCAGCGCTGCGGCGGGTCTGGGCTGCCGAATTTTTGTCCTACAAAAAAGGCAGTTGCGGGGAGCGGCGGGGGCGTCGGCAGTGATCCCTGTGGGAGCCAACCTGCTGGCGGTGACGTCAGCCCAGGCAGCCCCGGGCTGAGGCAGGGGAATCCGTCAGAGGCGTTCGAGGCCGATGAACGGGCAGGCCGCCAGCAGCGCGGCCAGGGTGCGGCCGTCGGCCAGGCGCAAGTCCTGCGGCGCCAGCTCCGCCAGGGGGTACAGGACGAACGCGCGTTCCTGCATGTGGTAGTGCGGCACCTTGAGGCGGGGCTCGTCGATCAGTCGGTCGCCGAACAGCAGAATGTCCAGGTCCAGCGTGCGCGGGCCCCAACGTTCCAGGCGTTCGCGGCCCTGATCGTTTTCGATGGCTTGCAGGGCGTCGAGCAGTTCCAGCGGGGAGAGCGAGCTGTCCAGCGCCGCGACCGCGTTGGTGTAGCGCGGTTGGCCCGGCAGCAGCGAATCGCTCTGGTAGAACGCCGAAACGCCGGCCAGGTCGGTGGCGGGCAGGTGCGCCAGCGCGTCGACCGCGCTGCGCAATTGCTCGGCCGGGGCAGCCAGGTTGCTGCCCATGCCGATGTAGATGCGTTCCATGCCTTATTCGCCCGCTGCGCTCTTGCGCTTGGCGTTGCTGCGCCGGCGCTTGCGCGGTGCGCCGCCGGTGCCGTCGTCCTTGCCGCTGAGTTCGCGGATCATGTCCCGGCGCCCGCTGTCGTTGGCGTCCTGGTAATCGGTCCACCACTCGCCCAGGCCGTCGGTCTGCTCGCCGGCGCTTTCGCGCAGCAGCAGGAAGTCGTAGCCGGCGCGAAAGCGCGGGTTGTCCAGCAGCAGGTCGGCGCGTTTGCCGCTGCGCCGCGGCAGGCGTTCCTGCATGTCCCAGATCTCGCGGATCGGCATCGTGAAACGCTTCGGAATGGCTATGCGCTGGCACTGTTCGGCGATCAGTTCGTGGGCCGCTTCCTGCATCGCCGGAATCGGCGGCATGCCCCGTTCCTGAAGACGCAGCACGCGGGCCGGCAGGGCGGGCCACAACAGGGCGGCGAACAGGAATGCCGGGGTCACCGGTTTGTTCTGCTTGATCCGCAGGTCGGTGTTGGTCAGGGCTTCGCTGATCAGCGTGTGGGTGTATTCCGGGTTGTGCTCCAGCGCGTCGGCGCTGGCCGGGAACAGCGGTTCGAACAATTGCAGGTCGACCAGCATTTCATAGGTGATCGCACCGTGGCCGGAGAGGAACAGCTTGAGCACTTCCTCGAACAGGCGGGCCGACGGGATCTCGCGCAGCATCGGCGCCAGGTCGCGGATCGGCTGGACGGTGTGCTTCTCGATGCCGAAATTGAGCTTGGCGGCGAAGCGCACGGCCCGCAGCATCCGCACCGGGTCTTCCTGGTAGCGCTGCACCGGGTCGCCGATCAGGCGGATCAGGTGGTTGCGGATATCGTGCACGCCGTTGGCGTAGTCGAGGATGCGCTCGCTGACCGGATCGTAGTACAGGGCGTTGATGGTGAAGTCGCGGCGTTGCGCGTCCTCCTCCAGGGTGCCGTAGACGTTGTCGCGCAGGATGCGCCCGCTTTCGTTGCGGGAGGACTGGTTGCTGTCTTCGTCGTCTTCGTTTTGCGGGTGGTTGGCGCGGAAGGTCGCGACCTCGATGATCTCGCGGCCGAAATGGATATGCACCAGCTTGAAGCGGCGGCCGATGATCCGCGCATTGCGGAATTCGGCCCGGACCTGCTCAGGGGTGGCGCTGGTGGCCACGTCGAAGTCCTTGGGCGTGATGCCCAGCAGCATGTCGCGCACGCAGCCGCCGACCAGGTAGGCCTGGTAGCCGGCGCTCTGCAGACGTTCGACGATGTTGACCGCATAACGGCTGAATTGCGCCTTCTGCAGCGAGTGCTGGCCGCTGTTGAGGACTTCAGGCGTGCTGCGGATGTGTTGTTGCGTACGACGCAGGGGCGTTCGAAATGACTGGAACAGCTTCTTCAGCATGGGATGCACTGTTTGAAGGAATGTTCGGCCTTACCGGGGAATGGCCGCATGATGGGCGGGGATTCTAGCATTTAGTCGGCGAATGGTGTAGGACGCAGCGGATTTGAGCTGCAGGCCGCCGTCTAGGGCGTTCGGAGCCGCAATTTCTGGAGGGGGATCGCCAGGGCGGACGTCAAGGTGACAGAAACTACAAGGGGAGCCGAAGCTCCCCAAGAAGTAGTTGCGTGCTCTTTTTATTTTTGATTCGGGCTTCTTGTTTTTGTTGAGCGCCCTCGTCATGAAGTTTTCCCTTCATGACCCTCCCATTCGGGAGCCAAGAGCAAACGGATTGCTTTGGTCGCTGAGTTGCAGTGATCTTGCGATCCAACCAGTACAGGCTCTGTCTCAAGACAGTTTTTGTTGTTCTCGGCCTGGTCGTGGGACGAATCCCAAATACAACGCCTCTCCAAAAGAATCAGTTAGCTGCGCCTCTCGCCGTCTTGTTTTTATTGTGCGTGAGTCGATTCGTCTTATTTTTATTGTCTTATGCATTGCTTGTTATTGTTCTTGTACCAAACATATAGCAGGTGCCGTGCCAACTTTTGCAAACCCCAGTAAAACAAGGGGTTGGGACGGTCTGGCAGGTTTTTGAGGGCGAAAAAAAGCCGGGGTTTCGTTACCGATAACCCCGGCTTCTGTTACGTGAAATGGCTGAGGTAACAGTTTTCTCAGCCTTTCAACAGTTACCCGCACGCTCGACAGGTAACGTTCAGCTCTCGCTGGTGGCCCCGGTCTTGCGCCGCGGAATGCCCAGGCGCTGACGGCGTTCCCACAGGCACTTGCGGCTGACGCCCAGCTTGCGCGCCAGTTCGGTCTCGGTCATGTGGTCCTGATGCTCGAGGACGAAGTGCTGGAAGTAGTCCTCCAGCGACAGGTCTTCGGTCGGCTCGTGGCTGTTGGTGGGTGCGCTGGCGGCCGCTTGCGCCGGCAGGCCGATGAATTCGTCCTCCTCCAGGTCCCCCAGCTCGATGTCGATGCCCAAAAGGTCGGCGGAGATTTCCGGGCTCTCGCTCAGGATCACCGCGCGTTCCACCGCGTTCTCCAGCTCCCGCACGTTGCCCGGCCAGGAGTAGTGACGGATCGCCTGTTCGGCGTCCGCGGCGAATTTCAGGTCGGTGCGGTTGATCCGGGCGCTCTGGCGGGCGAGGAATGCGTTGGCGATTTCGTTGACGTCGGCGCCGCGCTCGCGCAGGGCCGGCAGCTTCAGGGCGATCACGTGCAGGCGGTAGTACAGGTCTTCACGGAACTGGCCGATCTTCGCCAGGTTCTTGAGGTCCCGGTGGGTCGCGGCGATCAGGCGCACATCGACCTTTTGCGACTGTACCGAACCGACCCGGCGGATTTCGCCTTCCTGCAGCACGCGCAGCAGGCGGGCCTGGGCCTCCAGCGGCAGTTCGCCGATCTCGTCGAGGAACAGCGTGCCGCCGTCCGCCGCTTCCACCAGGCCGGCGCGGCCGGCGCTGGCGCCGGTGAACGCGCCTTTCTCGTGGCCGAACAGTTCGGACTCGATCAGGCTTTCCGGGATGGCGGCGCAGTTCACCGAGATCATCGGTGCCTTGGCGCGCCTGGACAGGTTGTGCAGGGCCCGGGCCACCAGTTCCTTGCCGGTGCCGGACTCGCCCTGGATCAGCACATTGGAGTCGGTCGGCGCGACCTTGCGGATCTTGCCGTACAGATCCTGCATCGGCGGACAGGAGCCGATGATGCCGATCTCGCCGTTGCCCGCATCGACGGCGGCCTTGCCGCTGCCGTTGGCGGACTTGCCCGCGACGGCTTCGCCGGCGGCGGGGGCGGCCTGGCGGTCACGCAGGATCCTGGCCACGGCCTGGAGCATCTCGTCGTGGTCGAAGGGCTTGGCGATGTAGTCGACCGCGCCCATCTTCATCGAGTCCACGGCCGAGCGCAGGCTGGCGTAGCTGGTCATGATCAGCACCGGGGTGCCCTGGCCGAGCTTGATCAGCTCGGTGCCCGGTGCGCCCGGAAGTCGCAGGTCGCTGACGATCAGGTCGAAAGTGGGAATGCTGAAGCGTTCTTGTGCTTCCTGCACTGAACCGGCTTCGCTGACCTGGTACTGGTTGCGTTCCAGCAGGCGGCGCAAGGCGGAGCGGATGATGGTTTCGTCTTCGACGATCAAAATGTGCGGCATTGATTCGATACTCTCGACGGTCTCAGTTCACAGCGGACGTCGCTTCGACATGACGCGGCAAAGTCACCCGGATACGGGTGCCGCGCTGGCTCTGTACATCAGCCGGGCTGTCGATGGTGATTTGTCCATAATGCTCTTCAACGATGGAATAGACCAGTGCAAGGCCCAGGCCGGTGCCTTCGCCAGGGTCCTTGGTGGTGAAGAAAGGTTCGAACAATCGGTCCATGATGCTCGACGGGATGCCGCTGCCTTCGTCTTCCACGATCAGGTCGACCGTGTGTTCGTAGGCTTCGCTCCTCACCCGCACCGCACTGCCGGCGGGCGAGGCGTCACGGGCGTTGGACAGCAGGTTGATCAATACCTGGGCGAGCCGCTGCGGGTCGCCTTCGACCCAATGGTCCGGGTCGCACAGGTTGAAGAACTGAACCTCGAAGTTGCGCCGGTTCAAGGCTAGAAGACCGATGGCGTCCTGCGCCACTTCCGCCAGACAGACGGGTTCGTCGCTGTGCTGATGGCTGCCGGCGTGGGCGAAGCTCATCAGGGACTGGACGATGCGCGACACGCGTTTGGTCTGTTCGAGGATCTGGCCGCTGATTTCCGTCAGTTCGCCGTCCTCTTCGCGCTCCTCGCGCAGGTTCTGCGCCAGGCAAGCGATGCCGGTGATCGGGTTGCCGATTTCGTGGGCCACGCCGGCCGCCAGCCGACCGATGCTGGCCAGGCGTTCGGAGTGCACCAGCTTGTCTTCGAGCATCTGGGTTTCGGTCAGGTCCTCGACCAGCAGCACCAGGCCACTGTTGCCCGGCGCCAGCGGTTCGTCGATCGCCGCCTTGTGCAGGTTCAGCCAGCGGGTCTGGCCGTCGAGGGTCAGGTGCTGCTTGTGCAGGTGCTCGTCCGGCACGTTGATGAAGCCTTGCAGCAGTTCTTTCCACGGGTTGGCGATGGTGCCCAGGCGCGAGCCGACCACCCGTTGCGCCGCGATACCGGTCAGTTCCTCCATCGCCTTGTTCCACATCAGGATCTCCTGATCCTTGGCCAGCGAGCAGACGCCCATCGGCAGCTCCTGCAGGGTCTGGCGGTGGTAGCGGCGCAGGGCGTCGAGTTCGGCGGCCAGCCCCGTGAGGCGGGAGTGGTAGTCCTCGAGGCGGCTTTCGATGAAGTGGATGTCTTCGGTGACGTAGTTTTCGCCGCCGGCCTTGTAGGGCAGGAAGGTTTCCACCATGTCCTGGGCCACGCTCGGCCCCATCAGGCCGGACAGGTTCGCTTCGATGCGGTCGCGCAGGCGGCGCAGGGCGTAGGGGCGGCGCTCGTCGAACGGCAGGTAGAGGTCGCGCAGGGCCTGTTCGACTTCCTTCTGCGCGGCTTTGGCGCCCAGCGGCTTGGCCAGCTGGGTGGCGAATTCCTGCGGCGAGGCGGCGTGCAGTTCCCGGCGCTGCGGACGGCGCACGTTGTCCACCGCGCAGGCTTCGGCGGCGCTGGCCTCTTCGGGGCTGGCGTTGGTGAACAGCGAAATCAGGGTGAACATCAGGACGTTGGCGGCCAGCGAGGCGATGGCCGCCATGTGCCAACTGGTGTCGTCCAGCACGTAGATCATGTTCAGCAGCGGGATGTAGAAGCCCTGCAGGTTGCCGACCAGCGGCAGCAGCATGGTCACCACCCACACCATGATCCCCGCCAGCAGGCCGGCGATGAAGCCGCGCCGGTTGGCGGTCGGCCAGTACAGCACCGACAGCACGCCGGGCAGGAACTGCAGGGTGGCGACGAAGGCCACGATGCCGAGGTTGGCCAGATCCTGGCCCGGGCCGAGCATCAGGTAGAAGCAGAAGCCGGCCATGATGATCGCGACGATCAGCGCCCGCCGCGTCCATTTCAGCCAGCGGTAGATGTTGCCCTCGGCCGGCGGCTGGTAGAGCGGCAGCACCAGGTGGTTGAGCGCCATCCCGGACAGGGCCAGGGTGGTGACGATGATCAGCCCGCTGGCCGCCGACAGGCCGCCGACGTAAGCCAGCAGCGCCAGCGCCTTGCTGTCGGCGGCGATGCCGATGCCGAGGGTGAAGTATTCGGGGTTGGTGGTGGCGCCCAGCTTGAGCCCGGCCCAGAGGATCAGCGGCACCGCCAGGCTCATCAGCAGCAGGAACAGCGGCAGGCCCCAGCTCGCGCTCACCAGCGAGCGCGGGTTGAGGTTCTCGGTGAAGGTCATGTGGTACATGTGCGGCATCACGATGGCCGAGGCGAAGAACACCAGCAGCAGGGTGCGCCACGGGCCTTCCTGCAGCGGCGTGTGCAGGGCGGCGAGGGCGGTCTGGTTCTGCAGCAGCCACAGTTCCAGCTGCTGCGGGCCGTCGAACACGCCGTACAGCGCGTAGAGGCCGACGCCGCCCAGGGCCACCAGCTTGATCACCGACTCGAAGGCGATCGCGAACACCAGGCCTTCGTGCTTCTCGCGGGTGGCGATGTGCCGGGAACCGAAGAAGATCGTGAACAGGATGATCAGCGCACAGAACGCCAGGGCCACGCGGTTCTGCACCGGCTCGCCGGTGAGGGTGCCGATGGAGTCGGCCACGGCCTGGATCTGCAGCGCCAGCAGCGGCAGCACGCCGATCAGCATGAAGATCGTGGTCAGCGCGCCGGCCCAGGTGCTGCGGAAACGGAAGGCGAACAGGTCCGCCAGCGACGACAGCTGATAGGTGCGGGTGATCTTGAGGATCGGGTACAGCAGCACCGGCGCCAGCAGGAACGCGCCGGAGACCCCCAGGTAACTGGACAGGAACCCGTAGCCGTACTGATAGGCCAGGCCGACCGTGCCGTAGAACGCCCAGGCGCTGGCATAGACCCCCAGCGACAGGGTGTAGGTCAGCGGATGGCGAATGATCGCCCGCGGGATCATGCCCCGTTCGCTGATCCAGGCCACGCCGAACAGGGCGGCCAGGTAGGCGGCGCTGATCAGCAGCATCTGGGTCAGGCTAAAGCTCATCGGCATCTTTTTGGCTCTGCAGGATGAAGGTCACGACGATCAGGATCAGCCACAGCAGATAAGGGCGATACCAGGCGCCCGTGGCGTCGATCCACCAATCCATGATGGCCGGCGAAAACAGGTAGATCCCCACGACCAGAAGCAGGACCAAGCGATAGATGTACATCCCGGCCTCTCTTTTTTATGCGCGTGCCCGAAAACGTGCGGCGATGGTAACGGATGGGCGCGCCACTGCAAGTGCCGTCACAGCAGTTGTGCTTCGGGCAATGTCAGTGTGCGCGGGATTTTCGCGGCGTCCCAGTGGGCGCAGCCCCAGGCCAGCAGTTCCTGCGGGGTGGCGTCGGCCAGTTCCGGGCCGGGTTCCTGGCCCAGCGCCCGCAGGGCCCTGAGCAGCAGGGGCGTTGCCTGGTCGGCGGTCAGCGGCGGGGAGCGGTAGGACTTGCCGAGCTTGTTGCCGTCCGGCTGGGTGATCAGCGGCAGGTGCAGGTAGCGCGGCTGGCGCAGGCCCAGCAGTTCCTGCAGGTAGAGCTGGCGCGGTGTGGAGTCGAGCAGGTCGGCGCCGCGCACGATGTCGGTGATGCCCTGCCAGGCGTCGTCCAGCACCACGGCCAGTTGGTAGGCGTAGAGACCGTCGCGGCGGCGGATCACGAAGTCGCCGACGTCGCGGCCCAGGTGCTGGCGGAACTCGCCCTGCACGCGGTCGGTGAAGCGGTACTCCAGCTCCGGCACGCGCACGCGGATCGCCGCGTCCTCCTGGCCATGGCCGGCATTGCGGCACAGCCCCGGGTAGATGCCGCCGTAGGGCTCCAGTTGCTTGCGCGAGCAGGTGCAGGCGTAGGCCAGGCCTTGATTGAACAGGCGGTTGAGCACTTCGGCGTAGGCGTCGTGGCGGTCGCTCTGGCGCACCATCTCGCCGTCCCATTCGAAGCCGTAGCGCTCCAAAGCCTCGAGGATCGCGGCCTGGGCGCCGGGTTCTTCCCGGGGCGGATCGAGATCCTCCATGCGCACCAGCCAGCAGCCGCCGACCGAGCGCGCGTCCAGATAGGACGCGAGGGCGGCCACCAGCGAGCCGAAGTGCAGGTGTCCGCTGGGGGTGGGGGCGAAGCGGCCGATGTAGGCAGGGGAGGTCATGGCGGTCATGGGGATGGCGATACGGGTTCCAGGCTTGCGCCGACTCGCTGCGGGAGCGGGCTTGTCCGCGGATGCGATGTTTCGTTCAGCATAGGACGGGGCTGACGCTGCGTTGTCGCAGGTTCAGGAGCGGAAACGAAAACGGAGCGTTCGCACGCTCCGTTCTCTGCTCGGGCCGGGATTACTTGCCGACCTGCTTTTCCTTGATTTCCGCCAGGGTCTTGCAGTCGATGCACAGGTCGGCGGTAGGACGGGCCTCGAGGCGCTTGACGCCGATCTCGATGCCGCAGGACTCGCACCAGCCGTACTCTTCGTCCTGGATCAGTTCGAGGGTCTTGTCGATCTTCTTGATCAACTTGCGCTCGCGGTCGCGGGCGCGCAGCTCGAGGGCGAACTCTTCTTCCTGGCTGGCACGGTCGGCCGGATCCGGGAAGTTGGCAGCCTCATCCTTCATGTGGTCTACCGTCTTGTCGACCCCTTCCATCAGCTCTTTTTTCCAGCTCATCAAAAGCTTGGTGAAGTGAGCGCGCATGGGGGCGCCCATGTACTCCTCGCCTTCGGCCGGAACGTAAGGTTCGAAACCGCTGATCGTCGGTTGTTGCTTTGCTTGGGTGGGCATGAATGGACCGCCTCTACTCTTGTAATCCATTGCGCAGGATTGCTCCATCACCGACACCTGCCGGCCCTGCGGCTGCAAGCGGGCGAACTTACCAGATCAATTCGGCCCGCGCCACTCCCGGATGTCGAGCCCGCGGCCGGTGGCGCCTGCAAATGTTTGCCAGGCCGTGTCCGGTGGTGCTGGAGACCTGATCAATCACTGATTTTAGTCAATCCTGGAGCATACGTATGGCTCGTTACAGTCCAGAGTCTCAGAGGTTCTGACCGCTGCGGGTTCTCGACCGTTCCGCGACGTGGGTAGAATCGCTTCTTTTCCCTGGGAAGCAAGGCCGATGGCTCAGTCCTACAGTGCGCGCAGTCGTGCGATCGAACCGTTTCATGTCATGGCGCTGCTGGCGCGGGCCAACGAGCTCCAGGCCGCCGGCCACGACGTGATCCACCTTGAGATCGGCGAGCCGGACTTCACCACCGCCGAGCCGATCATCCGCGCCGGGCAGGCGGCGCTGGAGGCAGGGAAAACCCGCTACACCGCCGCCAGGGGCATTCCCGAGCTGCGCGAGGCGATCGCCGGCTTCTACCGCCAGCGCCATGGCCTGGACATCGATCCGCAGCGCATTCTGATCACGCCCGGCGGTTCCGGCGCACTGCTGCTGGCCAGCGCCTTGCTGGTGGATCCGGGCAAGCATTGGCTGCTGGCCGACCCCGGCTACCCGTGCAACCGGCATTTCCTGCGGCTGGTCGAAGGCGCGGCGCAATTGGTGCCGGTCGGCCCCGAGGTGCGCTATCAGCTGACGCCGGACCTGGTCGACCGTCATTGGGACCACGACAGCGTCGGCGCGCTGGTCGCCTCGCCGGCCAACCCCACCGGCACGGTGCTGAGCCGCGACGAGCTGGCGGCGCTGTCCGCGGCGGTCAAGGCGCGCCACGGCCATCTGGTGGTGGACGAGATCTATCATGGCCTGACCTACGGCACCGACGCTGCCAGCGTCCTTGAAGTGGATGACAGTGCTTTTGTCCTGAACAGTTTTTCCAAGTATTTCGGCATGACCGGGTGGCGCCTCGGCTGGCTGGTGGCGCCGCAGGCGGCGGTCGGCGAGCTGGAGAAGCTTGCACAGAACCTCTACATCAGTGCCCCGAGCATCGCCCAGCAAGCCGCGCTGGCGTGCTTCGAGCCCAATACCATCGCCATCCTCGAGGAACGCCGCGCCGAGTTCGGCCGCCGTCGGGATTTCCTCCTGCCGGCACTGCGCGAATTGGGCTTCAACATCGCCGTGGAGCCGGAAGGGGCGTTCTACCTGTACGCCGACATCAGCCGGTTCGGCGGCGATGCCTTCGCGTTCTGCCGGCATTTCCTTGAGACCGAGCATGTGGCATTCACGCCGGGGCTGGACTTCGGCCGTCATCAGGCCGGCCATCACGTGCGGTTCGCCTACACGCAAAACCTTGCGCGCCTGCAAGAAGCGGTGGATCGGATCGCCCGCGGCCTGAAGAGCTGGCAAGGCTGATGCGCTTTCATCCTCCCCTCGAAGAGGCGCGGCTGATCCGGCGCTACAAGCGGTTTCTCGCCGATGTCGAGACGGTCGGCGGTGAGTCGTTGACGCTCCACTGTCCGAACACCGGCTCGATGCTCAATTGCCTGGTGGAGGGCGGGCAGGTCTGGTTCAGTCGCTCCAACGATCCCAAGCGCAAGCTGCCCGGCACCTGGGAGATCGGCGAAACCCCGCAGGGCCGGCGGTTCTGCGTGAACACCGGGCGGGCCAATGCCTTGGTCGAGGAGGCGTTGCAGGCCGGAGTGATCCGCGAGCTGAACGGGTTTACCGCGCTGAAGCGCGAAGTCGCTTACGGTCAGGAAAAGAGCCGGATCGATTTTCGTCTCGACTACCCGCAAGGGCCGGCCTACGTGGAAGTGAAGAGCGTCACCCTGGGCTTCGACGGCACGGCGGTGGCGGCGTTTCCCGATGCGGTGACCGAGCGCGGCGCCAAGCACCTGCGCGAGCTCGCGCACCTGGCCCGGGACGGCATCCGGGCGGTGCAGCTGTATTGCGTCAATCTCAGCGGCATCGACGCGGTGCGCCCGGCCCGTGAAATCGATCCGGGCTACGCCGATGCCCTGCGCGAGGCGGTGGCCTGCGGGGTCGAGGTGCTGGCCTATGGCGTGCGGCTGGATCATCAGCAGATGGTGATCGACCGCCGGTTGGACGTCTTGCTCGACGGCTAGAGGTCGACCCACAGCCCTTGGGCGTCTTCGCGGCAGGGGATGGCGGTCAGCGCCTGTCCGGCGCAGGGGCCGGAGACGCATTCGCCGTCCTCGATCAGAAACAGCGCGCCGTGGGTAGCGCACTGGATCAGGCTGTTGCTCGGGTCGAGAAAACGGTCCGGGTGCCATTCCAGCCCCACGCCCCGGTGCGGGCAGCGGTTCAGGTAGACATAGGCCCGGCCGCTGCGGCGCACCGCGAACAGCCTTTTCCCTTCGATATCGAAACCGCGGCTGCCGGCCTCGGCCAGCTCGGCGCCCGCGCACAGAAACTTCATGGCTATCCTCAAATGTCGGCTCGTGTCCGGATGTGTCCGAGCTTGACGTTCAAATGCAAACAATTATCAAATGGCCGCCTTCGTCCGCCGCCTGGCGACCCGATGCCGAGGATACTTGTCCTCGCGTCGCGATGCCCGGAAAAACCTGTTCAAGGAAGCTGTTCATGCGCCTGAGTACCCGCATCGCCGTGCTGTGCACCGGACTGTTCGTCAGCCACCTGGCAGGGGCGGCGGACTTGCCGCAACGCTGGGTCAGCGCCGGCGGGGCCTTGTCGGAATGGGTGAGCGCGTTGGGCGGCGAGGCCAAATTGGTGGGCGTCGACACCACCAGCCAGCATCCGGAATCGCTCAAGGCGCTGCCGAGCATCGGCTATCAGCGCAGCCTTTCGGCCGAGGGGATCCTGAGCCTGCGCCCGCAGATTTTGATCGGCACCGAGGAAATGGGCCCGCCGCCGGTGATTTCCCAGGTGCGCAGCTCTGGCGTGCAGGTGGAGCTGTTCTCGGCCCAGCCTGACCTGCCGACCCTGGAAAAGAACGTCAACCGTCTGGGGGCGCTGCTGGGGGCCGATGAGCAGGCCGCGCAGCAGCTGCACAATTATCAACAGCAGCTGGATACGCAAAAGCAGCGCGTGGCTCAAGCGCAGGCGAAGCAGAAGGCTCCGGGCGTGCTGCTGATCCTGGGGCATGCCGGCGGCAAACCGCTGATCGCCGGCACCGACACCGCCGCGGACTGGATGATCCGCCAGGCCGGTGGGCGCAACCTGGCGACGCAATCCGGCTACAAGCCTTTTTCCGTGGAGTCGCTGGCGGGCCTGGATCCTGAAGTACTGGTCTTCGCCGACCGGGCGATGAACGGCGAGGCGGCGAAGGCGGCCCTGTTCAAGGAAAACCCGATCCTCAACGCCAGCCGTGCGGCCAAGGCCGGGCGGGTGCTGGAGCTGGATCCGACGCTGCTGGTCGGCGGCCTCGGGCCGCGTCTGCCGGCGGCGCTGAAGGCGCTGTCCGACGGTTTCTACCCGGCCAAGGGCGGGCAATGAATCCAGTGGTCAAACCCCGGGGCCTGTTCATCGGCCTGATCCTGTTGTGCCTGTCGGCGACCTGGCTGTCGTTGGCGCTGGGGCCGGTCAGCCTGCCGTTGCTGGATACGCTGCGCACGGCCTTGCGCATGCTCGGCGTGCCGCTGGCGGCGGACGGGCTGGAGCAGGCCGAACTGATCCTTTGGCAGATCCGTCTGCCGCGCACGCTGCTCGGGCTGGCGGTCGGCGGGGTGCTGGCGCTGTCCGGCGTGGCGATGCAGGGGTTGTTCCGCAATCCGTTGGCCGACCCGGGGCTGGTCGGTGTGTCCAGCGGCGCGGCGTTGGGGGCGGCGGTGGCGATTGTCGGCGGTTCGCTGTTCGGTGGGCTGCCGGAGTGGTTCGGCCCCTATTTGTTGTCGGCGTGCGCGTTTCTCGGCGGCCTCGGGGTGACGGCGCTGGTGTACCGGCTGGGCCGGCGCAACGGGCAGACCAATGTCGCCACCATGCTGTTGGCGGGGATCGCCCTGACCGCGCTGGCCAGCTCGGCCGTCGGCCTGTTCACTTACCTGGCGGATGACGCGACCCTGCGCACCCTGACGTTCTGGAACCTGGGCAGCCTCAACGGCGCCAGTTACGCACGCTTGTGGCCGCTGCTGATCATCAGCGCCGGGGTGGCCTTGTGGCTGCCGCGCCGGGCACGGGCGCTGAATGCGCTGTTGCTGGGGGAGTCCGAGGCCGGGCATCTTGGCATCGATGTCGAACGGCTCAAGCGCGAACTGGTGTTCTGCACGGCCCTCGGCGTCGGCGCGGCCGTGGCGGCGGCGGGAATGATCGGTTTCGTCGGCCTGGTGGTGCCGCATCTGGTGCGGCTGCTGGCCGGGCCCGATCACCGGGTGCTGTTGCCGGCGTCGGTGCTGGCCGGGGCGAGCCTGCTGTTGCTGGCGGATCTGGTGGCGCGGCTGGCGCTGGCGCCGGCGGAACTGCCGATCGGCATCGTGACGGCGTTCATCGGGGCGCCGTTCTTCCTTTATCTGCTGCTGCGGGGGCGGGCCTGATGTTGCGCGCAGACAATCTGCACATCCGCCGCGGCCGCAAGACGGTGCTGGCCGGGGTCAGCCTGCAGCTTGCGCCGGGCGAGGTGCTGGGGGTGCTGGGCCCGAACGGCGCGGGCAAGAGCACGTTGCTCGGCGCCTTGTGCGGCGAGCTGGCGCCGGACGACGGTGACGTCCTGCTTGAGGGCGTGGCATTGGCGCAGTGGCGCGGCAGCCGACGCGCCCAGCGGCTGGCGGTGCTGCCGCAGGTGTCCACCCTGGAGTTCGCTTTCCGCGTCGAGGAAGTGGTCGGGATGGGGCGCTTGCCGCATCAGGCCGGACGGGTGCGCGACGATGAAATCATCATCGAGGCGTTACAGGCGGCGGATGCGGCGCACTTGAGCGGACGCAGCTATCTGGCGCTGTCCGGCGGCGAACGCCAGCGTGTGCACCTGGCGCGGGTGCTGGCGCAGTTGTGGCCGGGGCAGGCCGGGCAGACCCTGCTGCTGGACGAGCCGACGTCGATGCTCGATCCGCTGCATCAGCACACCACGCTGCAGGCCGTGCGGGCGTTTGCCGACCGCGGCGCGGCGGTGATGGTGATCCTGCATGATCTGAATCTGGCGGCGCGCTATTGTGATCGCATCCTGCTGCTCGAAGGCGGGCGGCCCGTGGCGCTGGACACGCCGCAGCAGGTGTTGCGGCCGGACTCGCTCAAGGCGGTGTTCGGCCTGGAGGTGCTGGTGCAACCGCATCCGGAGCGCGGACACCCGCTGATCATCGCCCGCTGAACGGTTCTACGAGGTGCAGGCATGCGCGCAATCCTGTTGTTGGCGATCTTGTTGCTCGGCGGCTGTCAGGCTGTGGCACCGCCTCCGGTCACGGGCGAAATCCGGGACCTGCGTAGCGCTGAGGCGCTGACGCCCCGGCAACTGCTGGCACGCCTGGGCGAGCCGCAGCGGGTGATCGTCGGCGAGCAGCACGACAATGCCGACCACCATGGCCTGCAGCTGTGGCTGCTGCAGAACCTGGAAAAGGAACGCCCCCAAGGCAGCCTGCTGTTGGAAATGCTGGTGCCCGAGCAACAGGCGCGGGTCGATGATGTGCGCAGGTCCGCTGCGCCTCCCGCAGACCTTGCCCAAGCCTTGGCCTGGCAGGATGGATGGGACTGGAGCCTGTACGGGCCGATCGTCCGGTTTGCCCTCGCTCAGCCTTATCCGCTGCTGGCGGCCAATCTCGATGCCGCCGACGTTCGGGCGTTCTACCGCGAGTCTCCGGCGTTGAGCGGAACCCGCAGCAACGCTGCACCGGTCAAGAAGCAATTGCTGGAGCAGATTGCCGATTCTCACTGCGGCTTGCTGCCGGCCTCGCAAATGCCGGCGATGCTGGCGGTTCAGCAACAGCGGGATCGGCGCATGGCCTCGCGCTTGTTGGCGGCGCCTGCGCCCGCGATGCTGTTCGCCGGAGCCTTTCATGCGCACAAGGATGTCGGCGTGCCGCTGCATGCGCTGGATCTTGGCGCAGAGGAAGCGCCGACGGTGCTGCTGCTGGCGGAACAGGGCAGTGAAGTGTCGGCGAGCATGGCCGACTATGTCTGGTTCACGCCTGCCCGACCGCCGCAGGATTACTGTGCCGAGATGCGAAAGCAGTTCGGCAAATGACTTTTCCACAGGCAAAAAAAGACCCGGTAAAAACCGGGTCAAATAACCGTGATTAGCCTGATGAGGAGATAATCTGAGAGTCCGAACCAAGGGCCTTTCAGAATATCGACCGGTCTCGCGACCAGTTGTGATAATCATAGCGATTCTCATTACCAAGTCAACATCCCTTTCCGATTTCTTTTCCCTTGTCTGGAAAAAGGCCAAAAAGCCCCGGAAACAAGGGACGTCAATGCTGGGCGTGAAACGCGGCAAGCTGGCGGTTGAGCTGGTCGATGCGCCGCGCCATGCTTTCGATCAGGCTGTGGGCGATTTTAGGGTTGGTGCGCGTCATGCTGAGAAACTGATCGCCGGGAATCAGCATCACGGTGCTCGGCTCGCTGGCGATCACCGTAGCGTTGCGCGGTTCGCCGGTGAACGCCGCCATGGCCCCGAAGATCTCGTCCTTGGGCACATCGCCCACCTTGTGTCCGTCGACAAACGCTTCGGCATGCCCTTCGATGATCACGAACACATGGTCGGAGGTGTCGCCCTGCTGAATCAGCACTTCACCTGTAGGAACCCGTTTGAACCCGTTGGTGCTGCGGAACTCGCGGGGCTTAAGCTCGGCGACGGCATGGGCGAGCAGGGCGGTCTGGCCGAGCAGGTAGCGCAGGAACAGGTCGCCGTTCGCGGGCGTCGAGTACACATGCTGGAACACATCGTTTCGCCGATACGGCAACAGGCTCAGTGGGCCGTCTGCGCACAGCCGCAGATCCGTCCACTCCGGCCCTTGCTGCAGGCCGATCAGGTCGCCCTCGTGCCAATAGAACAAGGTCCGGGCGGCGAGGCTGCCGTTGACCACGCCTTGGCTGAGCATAAACAGCCGGTCGCCGGGCAACTGCGCCATCAGGTCGTCCGCCGACTCCAGCTCCAGCGGCGGCCCGCAAGGCGCAAGCCCCGCCAGGCATTGCATCGGCAGGTCCTGCAGGCGACTGGTCAACGCATCGGCATAGGCCGACTGATCCCCGAGCAAGTACATGGCGGCGAGTGCCCGTTCAATTCTTGTGGCGGGAGGAAATGGCTTCGAGCTGCTTGTTCAGAGCGTCCTTGCGCTCGGCGGGGATGTCGTTCCAGTGCACGTCCATCAACGCCCCTTCAATCGCGTACAGCAACACCTTCGACGCCCGGAACCCTCGGGTCCGCACGGCACGGTAAGCGTCCACCGCGCCCAGGCGGCGCAGATCCGAAGCGCTGTGGATGCCCACGGCATGCAGCCATTGCGCCGACGTCTTGCCGAGATTCTTCAGGTGTTGCAGTTCATCATTCATCAAGCCTCCTTGCGACGGCCGAATGGTGCGTGGGCGATCTTCTCAGGAGTGTAGCCATCAGCAGGAAAAGCGTGGTTCGTTGGTCGGATTGGACGCAAACGCTTCTAAGGGGCGGCCGATTGCTCAGCAGCAGTGGCGGGGCGTGGGAAGGAACGGGCGGCATGCCGTCCAGCGCAGGGGCGCTGGACGGCTCGGGCGGCTTCAGCGGGTGCGGTAGCGCAGCCGGGTGCCGAAATTCATCGACATCAGAATCTCGTCGGCGCTCAGCTCAGGCGGAAAGTACGCGCCGGAGATCTGCGCGTGGGCCAGGCTGGCGCCTTCCAGCGAGGCTTGGCGAAAGTCGATGCCGCGAAGGTCGGCGGAGCGGAAATAGGCGTCGGTGAAATCAACGCCGTCAGCGTTCAGTTCACGCAGGTCGAGGCCGCGGAAATCGCCGCCCACCATATCGATCGGCCCGTCCTTGGGTCGCTCCTTGTTGAAGCCTGCGATGTCGTCCTTGTGCAGCAAGGCGTACAGCGGAGTGTCGAGTAGTTTCGGCTGGCTCATGTCAATTCACCTGTTGGTTTTATGACGCCAGTATAATGCCACTATTTGACGGCCGTGAAGCAAGCGGGGGCTTCACGGCCGAAATAGTCCCTTACAGGCCTGGCAGACGCTGACGGATCTGTGCCACTACGGTGTCCAGCGTGCCGGATTCATTGGTCTGCACGCGCTTGCTGCGCAGGATCTCTTCCGGGGTCAGGGCTTCTCGGTTGGCCTGTTGCGCCTCGATGACGGCCAGGGTCGCGTCGGACGGATCTTTTTTGTCCGCCTGACGAATCGCCAACCAGCTTTCGATCACGGCTTGCGGCGCGTTGCAGTCCAAGATCAGGAACGGCGTGCCGGTGGCCTCGGCGACGGCCGCCGCGCTGTCGCGCTGGCCGCGCTTGAGGTAGGTCGCATCGATCACCACCGGGAAGCCTGCACGCAGGATCACCGCCGCCACTTCATGCAGACGGTCGTAGGTGGCGACGCTGGCTTCAGGGCTGTAGATGCCGGCCTGGACGTCATTGGCGACGGTCTGCTCGCCGAACAGGCGCTTGCGCTCCACGTCGGAACGCAGGCGGACGGCGCCCAACGCTTCCACGAGGCGCATGGCCACGTGGCTCTTGCCCACCGCCGATACGCCGTGGGTGATCGCCATGAAGCGCGAAGGGATGGTGCTGTAGCTTTCCGCCAGGTTGGCGTAGTTGCGGTACTGGCGCAGGGTGGTGGCGCGCTGCACCGGCGTGGCGTCGGCCGGCATGCTGAACAGCGACACCTTGGCGCGCACCAGGGCGCGATAGGCCTTGTAGAAGTTCAGGACTTCCAGGCCCTGGTAGTCGCCGGTCAGTTCCAGGTACTGGCTGATGAAGCGGCGGGCCAGGGATTTCAGGCCACGGTCTTCCAGGTCCATCGCCAGGAAACCGATGTCGGCGTAGACGTCGGTGAAACGGAACGGTTCGTTGAACTCGATGCAGTCGAAGATCACGACCTTGCCGTCGATCACGGTGGCGTTGCCCAGGTGGATGTCACCGTGGCATTCGCGGGTGAAGCCCTCGGCCTTGCGTTGGGCGAACAGCGGCTTGAGGCGATCGAAGCTGGCTTCGGCCCAGGCCTCGAGGGCTTCGAGTTGCAGCAGGTCGTTCTTGTCGCTGAGGAACGGACGGATCTGCTCGAAGTTCTGGCGAACCGGCGCCATCACGCTGTCCGGCGTGCCGGCGTCGTGTTCGGCCGGCACCTTCGGCGCATTGAGGTGGAAACGGGCGATCTGCTCGGCCATCTCGTCGATGTGGGCAGTGGTCAGCTCGCCGTTGGCCTGCAGGGTGCTGAGCAGCCCGGTCTGCGGGAACTGGCGCATCTTCAGCACGTATTCGATGGCCGGGCCGTCGCCGCCCAGTTGCGGGTTCTCGGCGGTGCCGGTGACCGGCAGGACCTCCAGGTAAAGGTCGTCGGTCAGGCGCTGGTTCAGCCGCAGCTCTTCGCCGCAGAAATGCGCGCGGGACTCGAGGCCGGTGAAGTCGAGGAAGCCGAAGTTCACCGGCTTCTTCACTTTATAGGCGAACTGACCGGTGAGCAGCACCCACGAGATGTGGGTTTCGATGACCTGGAACCCTTCGACGGGGTGCGGGTAGAGGGCCGGGTTTTGCAGGGCAGCGATCAGGGACTGGCTCACAGGTGATCCTTCAGTGTCTGGGGGATTCGAGGCGCTCATTATGGCCGCTCGCCCGCCCGACGCAAACCTCGGAGCGCTCCTGTTGAGTATGAATAAAGTGCGTATAATCCGCCGCCATGACACGTACCCGATCCCCCCGCACACCGAAAAAACCACCCTCCCGGGGCCTGCGCCCATGGCTGGGCTGGGCCCTTAAACTCAGCCTGGTCGGCCTTGTGGTGCTGGCCGGCTTCGCCGTGTACCTCGATGCCGTGGTGCAGGAGAAATTCTCCGGCAAGCGCTGGACGATCCCGGCCAAGGTGTACGCGCGGCCGCTTGAGCTGTTCGTCGGACAAAAGCTGAGCAAGGACGATTTCCTCACCGAACTCGATGCCCTCGGCTACCGCCGCGAAAGCGTCAGCAACGGCCCCGGCGCGGCATCGGTCAACGGCAACACCGTCGACCTGAACACCCGTGGCTTCCAGTTCTATGAAGGGCTGGAAAAACCGCAGCCGGTGCGCGTGCGGTTCTCCGGCGACTACGTGGCCGAGCTCTCGGCGACCAACGGCTCGAAACTGTCCGTGGTGCGCCTGGAGCCGCTGCTGATCGGCGGGATCTACCCGAAAAACCTCGAAGACCGGATCCTGATCAAACTCGACCAGGTGCCGCCGTACCTGCTGGAAACCCTGGTGGCCGTGGAAGACCGGGATTTCTACAGCCACTGGGGCGTGTCGCCGAAGTCGATCGCCCGGGCGGTGTGGGTGAACACCTCCGGCGGCAAGATGACCCAGGGCGGCAGTACGCTGACCCAGCAGTTGGTGAAGAACTTCTACCTGACCAACGAACGCAGCCTGACCCGCAAGCTCACCGAAGCCATGATGGCGATGCTGCTGGAGCTGCATTACGACAAGAAGGAAATCCTTGAGGCGTACCTCAACGAAGTGTTCGTGGGCCAGGACGGTCAGCGTGCGGTGCACGGTTTCGGTCTGGCCAGCCAGTTCTTCTTCGGCCAGCCGCTGTCCGAGCTGAAGCTGCATCAGGTCGCGCTGCTGGTGGGCATGGTCAAGGGGCCGTCCTACTACAACCCGCGCCGCAACCCGGAGCGGGCGCTGGAGCGACGCAACCTGGTGCTCGACGTGCTTGAGCAGCAGGGCGTCGCGACCGCCGAACAGGTGGAGGCGGCGAAGAAGATGCCGCTGGGCGTGACCACCCGCGGCAAGCTGGCCGACAGCTCGTTCCCGGGCTTCATCGATCTGGTCAAGCGCCAGTTGCGTGAAGACTACCGCGACGAAGACTTGACCGAAGAGGGCCTGCGGATTTTCACCAGCTTCGATCCGATCCTGCAGATGAAGGCCGAAGCGTCGGTCAACGACACCTTCAAGCGCCTGTCCGGCCGCAAAGGCGCCGACGACGTGGAAGCGGCAATGGTCGTGACCAACCCGGAAACGGGCGAGGTCCAGGCCATGATCGGCAGCCGTCAGGCCAGCTTCGCCGGCTTCAACCGGGCACTGGATGCGGTGCGGCCGATCGGCTCGCTGATCAAGCCGGCGGTGTACCTGACCGCGCTGGAGAAGCCGAGCCAGTACACGCTGACCAGTTGGCTGTCGGACGAATCCTTCTCGGTGAAGGGCGCGGACGGGCAGGTCTGGAAACCGCAGAACTATGACCGCCGCTCCCACGGCACCGTGTTCCTTTATCAGGGACTGGCGCATTCCTACAACTTGTCCACAGCCCGTCTGGGGCTCGCCATCGGTGTGCCCAACGTGCTCAAGACCTTGGGACGCCTGGGCGTTACCCGCGACTTCCCGGCCTTCCCATCGATGCTGCTGGGGGCAGGCGGCATGACCCCGATGGAAGTGGCGACCATGTACCAGACCCTGGCCAACGGCGGCTTCAACACGCCGATGCGCGGGATCCGCAGCGTGCTGACCGCCGAGGGCGAACCGCTCAAGCGCTATCCGTTCCAGATCGAACAGCGCTTTGATCCGGCCTCGATCTACCTGATCCAGAACGCCATGCAGCGAGTCATGCGTGAAGGCACCGGCAGTTCGGTCTATAACGTGTTGCCCAAGACCCTGACGCTGGCCGGCAAGACCGGCACCAGCAACGACTCGCGCGACAGCTGGTTCGCCGGGTTCAGCCAGGACCTGCTGGCGGTGGTGTGGCTGGGCCGCGACGACAACGGCAAGACGCCGTTCACCGGCGCCACCGGCGCGCTGCAGGTCTGGACCAGTTTCATGCGCAAGGCCGATCCGCTGCCGCTGGACATGCCGCAACCGGACAACGTGGTGCAGGCCTGGGTCGATGCGCGCACCGGCCAGGGTTCCGACGCCAATTGCCCGGGTGCGGTGCAGATGCCGTATATTCGCGGCAGCGAGCCTCCGCCCGGCGCTGCGTGTGCGGGCGAAAACCCCACACCTGCCGAGTCGGTGATGGATTGGGTCAAGGGCTGGATGAATTAAGCAAAGAGGGATTCAAGTGAACAAGTGGTTGATTCCGGCGGTGACCGCCGTGGCGCTGCTCAGCGGCTGCTCCACCGTGCAGCGTGGTTCGATTCCGGTTGTGGATTCCGGCACCGCCGTGTCCAACAGCGAGCGCATTTCGGCCAATGGCGGGTTCCGGCAGACGACCGTGAAGCGGCCGGCGCAGAGCCAGGCCCAGGCCATTCCCCAAGGCGACACCGGCGTGGTGGTGATGGTGCCGGGCGGCGCGGCGACCTCGACGCCGATCAGCACCTCGCCGATCGTTCCGGGCCCGGCGTCCGGCGGCATCACCCCGGGGCCGTACAACGCTGCGCCGGTGGAATCCGCACCGATCGGCTCCGGCAGCTACAGCATGCCTTCGGCACCGAGCGGCATCCCGTCGGCCAGCGGCAGCGGCGGCGGTCTGTCCGCCGACGAGCAACTGGACGGCCCGGTGCTCGCGCTGTTGACCACCGCCCAACAGCAACAGGCCGGCGGCGACCTCAACGGCGCCTCGTCCAGCCTGGAGCGTGCCCAGCGTGTGGCCCCGCGTGAGCCGCAAGTGCTTTACCGCCTGGCCCAGGTGCGCATGGCCCAAGGCGATGCGCCGCAGGCCGAGCAGTTCGCCCGCCGTGCCCTGACGATGGCCAACGGTCGTCCGGACCTGCAGGCCAGCCTGTGGGAGCTGATCGCCCAGGCCCGCGAGAAGCAGGGCGATGCCTCCGGCGCCGCGCTGGCCCGTCAGAAAGCCCGGGTCTCGCTGTGATGGACGTGCGTTTTCCGAAAGTCGCCGATCAGTTGCTGCTGATCGAGCGTGAACTGCGCGCCCAGGGCTGGTGGGACGACGTGCCGCCGTCCGCCGAGGCCCTGAACAGCGTCGAGCCCTTCGCCGTCGATACCCTCGAGTTCGAGCAGTGGCTGCAATGGATCTTCCTGCCGAAGATGAAGATCATCCTTGAGCAGGATCTGCCGCTGCCCAACGCGTCGGGCATCCAGGAAATGGCCGAGATGGTCTTCGCCCAGCGCAACGTGCAGGGCAAGGACCGTCAACTGCAGGTGCTGCTCAAAGAGTTCGACCTGCTGATCACCGCATCGCGTTGAGCCGGAAACTGCCGGTGGCTACTGGCAGTTTTCGTTTATCTGCTTGTGCGTTTCGGCGATTCGCTCCTGACGCTGCTCTTCGTTGAGCCGTCGCACCTTTCCCTCCACTTCTTCCCTCAGGCGCGGATTGTTCTGCAACTGCGCAAGATTGGTGCGCGCCTGGTCGCAAAACGCCGTCAGCTGCGCTTGCTGTTCGGCGACTTGCCGCTTGACCTTTTCGTCGATGGCTTTCTGGTCGCCGAGTGCGCCGCTGCCCGGCATTGCCGATGGCTTGGACGCAGAGGGGAGGGGCGGGGCAGAGGGCTGCACGGTGATGGCGGGCTGTCCCGGCGGCGGTTGCGCGTCGAAATGCGTGACCCCTTGGGCGTCCACCCAAGTGTAGATCTGACCGGCCATGCACCACGGGCTAAGGCCGATCAGCAGACTGGCGATAAGCGTTCGCATGCTGATTCCTTGGTAAAACTGCGCAATCGGAGCTAACAGAGTAGCTCTTTACAGGTTTTTTCTTGCGTTCTCATGTATTTACCCACAATTAAGCCCATAGACGGCTTGACTTGCAGAGGGCGAAACAGAAGAATCCAAAGTCCGCTGTAGAGGGACTGCCAGAAGCAGACCCGCTCGGCAGATCATGAGGCGCCTATCCGCGTCGACCTGTTACACCCGCAACGCGTTACCTCGCGCTGGGTGGGAAAGGCCCGCAACACTTGGGACGATCCCAATACTTGCTCAGTCAGTGCTGACGTAGTCGGCGACCACCGTCGCTCATGCTCTGCCGAGAAGTAAACCTATTAAGACCCGTTCCGCTATTTCGTGGACGGTATTCTGGCGTTTTAGAGGTGAACAACGTGGAGCTTTTATCTGGCGGTGAGATGCTCGTCCGCTTCTTGCGTGACGAAGGCGTCAAATATATCTACGGGTACCCGGGTGGTGCTCTCCTTCATGTCTACGATGCCCTGTTCAAAGAACCGGAAGTGACCCACATCCTGGTTCGTCACGAACAAGCGGCTACCCATATGGCTGACGGCTATGCCCGTGCCACCGGCAAGGCCGGCGTGGTGCTGGTGACGTCCGGTCCTGGCGCCACAAACGCCATTACCGGTATCGCGACCGCCTACATGGACTCCATTCCGATGGTGATCATTTCCGGTCAGGTGCCGAGCACCATGGTCGGCACCGATGCGTTCCAGGAAACCGACATGATCGGCATCTCCCGGCCGATCGTGAAGCACAGCTTCATGATCAAGCACGCTTCGGAAATCCCGGAAGTCATGAAGAAGGCCTTCTACCTGGCGCAATCCGGTCGTCCGGGCCCGGTCGTTGTCGATGTCCCGAAAGACATGACCAACCCGGCCGAGAAGTTCGAATACGTCTTCCCGAAAAAAGCCAAGCTGCGTTCCTACAGCCCGGCCGTCCGCGGCCACTCCGGGCAAATCCGCAAGGCAGCGGAAATGCTCCTGGCGGCCAAGCGTCCCGTGCTCTATTCGGGCGGCGGCGTGATCCTCGGCAACGGCTCCGCGCCGCTGACCGAACTGGCCAAGATGCTCAACCTGCCGGTGACCAACACCCTGATGGGCCTGGGCGGTTTCCCCGGCACCGACCGTCAGTTCATCGGCATGCTCGGCATGCACGGCAGCTACACCGCTAACCTGGCGATGCACCATGCCGATGTGATCCTGGCCGTCGGCGCACGTTTCGACGACCGTGTGATCAACGGCGCGCCGAAGTTCTGCCCGAACGCCAAGATCATTCACGTCGACATCGACCCGGCGTCGATCTCCAAGACCATCAAGGCCGACGTACCGATCGTAGGTCCCGTCGAGAGCGTCATGACCGAAATGGTCGCGATCCTCAAGGAAATCGGCGAGACCCCGAACAAGGACGCCGTGACCAGCTGGTGGAAGCAGATCGACGAGTGGCGCGGTGACCGCGGCCTGTTCCCTTACGACAAGGGCGACGGCAGCAAGATCAAGCCGCAGACCGTGATCGAGACCCTGTGCGAAGTGACCAAGGGCGATGCCTTTGTGACCTCCGACGTGGGCCAGCACCAGATGTTCGCTGCGCAGTACTACAAGTTCAACAAGCCCAACCGTTGGATCAACTCCGGTGGCCTGGGCACCATGGGCTTCGGTTTCCCGGCGGCCATGGGCGTGAAGCTGAGCTTCCCGGATTCGGACGTCGCGTGCGTGACGGGCGAGGGCAGCATCCAGATGAACATCCAGGAACTGTCGACCTGCATGCAGTACGGTCTGCCGGTGAAGATCGTCAACCTGAACAACGGCGTGCTGGGCATGGTTCGCCAGTGGCAGGACATGAGCTACGGCAGCCGCCACTCGCACTCCTACATGGAATCGCTGCCTGACTTCGTCAAGCTGGCCGAGGCCTATGGTCACGTGGGCATCCGCATCACCGACCTGAAGGACCTGAAGCCGAAGATGGAAGAGGCGTTCGCCATGAAGGATCGCCTGGTGTTCCTCGACATCCAGGTCGACACCAGCGAGCACGTCTACCCGATGCAGATCAAAGACGGCTCCATGCGCGATATGTGGCTGAGCAAGACGGAGCGTACCTAATCATGCGGCACATCATTTCCTTGCTTCTGGAAAACGAACCCGGCGCCTTGTCGCGTGTGGTCGGCCTGTTCTCGCAGCGCAACTACAACATCGAAAGCCTGACCGTGGCGCCGACCGAGGACCCGACCCTGTCGCGTCTGACGCTGACCACCGTCGGCCACGATGAAATCATCGAGCAGATCACCAAGAACCTGAACAAGCTGGTCGAGGTGGTCAAGCTGGTGGATCTGTCGGAGAGCGCTCACATCGAGCGCGAACTGATGCTGGTCAAGGTCAAGGCCACCGGCGCCCAGCGCGCCGAGATCAAACGCACCACCGATATCTATCGTGGGCAGATCGTCGATGTCAGCGCCAGCGTCTATACCGTTCAACTGACCGGTACCAGCGACAAGCTCGACAGCTTCATCCAGTCGATCGGCACTGCCTCGATTCTGGAAACCGTACGCAGCGGCGTCACCGGGATTGCCCGCGGCGACAAAGTGCTCAGCATCTAAAACAATTTGGCGAACGGCCTGAACGGCCTGGATATATAGGGGAATTTCATGAAAGTTTTCTACGATAAAGACTGTGACCTGTCGATCATCCAGGGCAAGAAAGTTGCCATCATCGGTTACGGTTCCCAAGGTCACGCCCAGGCGTGCAACCTGAAGGACTCGGGCGTCGACGTCACCGTCGGCCTGCGCAAAGGTTCCTCCACCGTCGCCAAGGCCGAGGCCCATGGCCTGAAAGTCACCGACGTGGCCACCGCTGTCGCCGGCGCCGACCTGGTCATGATCCTGACCCCGGACGAGTTCCAGTCCCAGCTGTACAAGAACGAAATCGAGCCGAACATCAAGAAGGGCGCCACCCTGGCCTTCTCCCACGGCTTCGCGATCCACTACAACCAGGTCGTTCCGCGTGCCGACCTCGACGTGATCATGATCGCGCCGAAAGCGCCGGGCCACACCGTGCGTTCCGAGTTCGTCAAAGGCGGCGGCATCCCTGACCTGATCGCCGTCTACCAGGACGCTTCGGGCAACGCCAAGAACGTTGCGCTGTCCTACGCGGCAGGCGTCGGCGGCGGCCGTACCGGCATCATCGAAACCACCTTCAAGGACGAGACCGAAACCGACCTGTTCGGCGAACAAGCCGTTCTGTGCGGCGGTACCGTCGAGCTGGTGAAAGCCGGTTTCGAAACCCTGGTCGAAGCAGGCTACGCGCCTGAAATGGCCTACTTCGAGTGCCTGCACGAACTGAAGCTGATCGTTGACCTCATGTACGAAGGCGGCATCGCCAACATGAACTACTCGATCTCCAACAACGCCGAGTACGGCGAGTACGTGACCGGCCCGGAAGTGATCAACGCCGAATCCCGTCAGGCCATGCGCAATGCCCTGAAACGCATTCAGGACGGCGAGTACGCCAAAATGTTCATCAGCGAAGGCGCGACCGGCTACCCTTCGATGACCGCCAAGCGTCGCAACAACGCCGCTCACGGCATCGAAATCATCGGCGAGCAACTGCGCTCGATGATGCCGTGGATCGGTGCCAACAAGATCGTCGACAAAGCCAAGAACTAAGTCCTCGACCCTTGTGCGAAAAACGCGGCCTCGGCCGCGTTTTTTCGTTTGAGCCCGACGCTTCTGGTATAAAGCTGCATCGTTTGCGGCCGAACCGTCGTCCCAGACACCTGTCGAAACTGTCCAATCCGTTGCAAGGTAATGTCCATGAGCGAACGTCCTGAAGAGCCGAACCAGGCTTCCGACGCCGAAAGCCTGCTGCCCGTCGACGAGCACGTCGAAGAGGGCCATGACGCCGAAGGCCGTAAAGTCCGGCATCGTGGTATCTATCTTCTGCCGAACCTGTTCACCACCGCGAACCTGTTCGCAGGGTTCTATTCCATCATCAACTCCATGAGCGCCCAGGCCGCATTGAGCGCGGGGGATGCGGCCAATGCGAGCAAGTACTTCGCTTTCGCCGCCATCGCGATCTTCGTCGCCATGGTGCTCGACGGCCTCGACGGCCGCGTCGCGCGGATGACCAACACCCAGAGCGCGTTCGGTGCCGAGTACGACTCGCTGTCCGATATGGTTGCCTTCGGCGTGGCCCCGGCGTTGCTGGCGTTCGGTTGGGCGCTGGGCGACATGGGCAAGGTCGGCTGGATGGTCGCCTTCATTTATGTGGCCGGTGCGGCACTGCGTCTGGCGCGCTTCAACACTCAGGTCGGCACGGCGGACAAGCGTTACTTCATCGGCTTGGCCAGCCCTGCTGCCGCCGGCGTGGTGGCGGGCATCGTCTGGGCGTTCAGCGATTACGGGATCCAGGGTTCGAAGATGTCGTTCCTGGTTGCCCTGATGGTCGCCGCTGCGGGCATGCTGATGGTCAGCAACATCAAGTACAACAGCTTCAAGGAACTGGACCTCAAAGGCCGCGTGCCTTTCGTGGCGATCCTCGCGGTGGTGCTGGTCTTTGCCGTGGTGTTCAGCGATCCGCCGCGCATCCTGCTGCTGGTTTTCCTTGCCTATGCAGCGTCCGGCCCGGTGCAGTACCTGTTGCATCTTCGTCGCCACAAAAACGCCGAGTGATGTAATTTCCCTCATACTCCGCAGTCTACGGGTGCATCTGTCCTCCAAAACTGCGGAGTTGTCATGCTGATCAAAGTCCCCAAGGCGTCCGGTTGCACTGAGTCGGACGTCACGCCCGAATCCATCTACCTGTCCCGTCGGCAACTGCTTGGCGCAACGGCCGCCGGCCTGGCCATGACCGGCCTGCCGCGCTGGGCCGGTGCCGAAGAGACTGCGCGTTACGCCGATGTCGATCCCGGAAAGGCACCTGCCTGGTTTGCCGAAAAACTGCCCTCCACCCAATGGGGAGCGGTCAGCGCCAAGGACGAGGCCATCACGCCGTTCAAGGACGCGACCCATTACAACAACTTCTATGAGTTCGGCACCGACAAGGGTGACCCGGCAGCCAACGCCGGCTCCCTGAAGACCGAACCCTGGAGCGTGGTGGTGGACGGCGAGGTGGGGAAGCCGGGGCGTTATGCGCTGGAAGACTTCATGAAGCCCTACCGATTGGAGGAGCGGATCTATCGTTTGCGCTGCGTCGAGGCGTGGTCGATGGTCATTCCCTGGATCGGCTTTCCTCTGTCGGCGTTGCTCAAGCAGGTCGAGCCGACCTCCAACGCCAAATTCATCCGTTTCGAAACCCTGCAGGATCCCAAGATCATGCCGGGGCAGCGATCCGGGTTCGCCCTGATCGATTGGCCCTATGTAGAGGGTTTGCGTCTGGATGAGGCAATGCATCCGTTGGCGATTCTGGCGGTCGGCATGTATGGCCGAGAACTGCCGAATCAGAATGGTGCGCCCCTGCGTCTGGTGGTGCCTTGGAAGTACGGCTTCAAGAGCGTGAAGTCGATCGTGCGGATCAGTCTGGTGAGTGAGCAGCCGAAGACCACCTGGCAAAGCATCGCGGCGAATGAATACGGCTTTTACGCGAACGTGAACCCGACGGTCGACCACCCAAGGTGGACGCAGGCGCGGGAGCGGCGTCTGCCGAACAGCCTGTTCAAGCCCAACGTGCGTGATACGCAGATGTTCAACGGCTACGCGGAAGAGGTTGCTTCTCTTTATGCCGGGCTCGATCTGCGGAAGAACTACTGATGCGGCATACCTTTTGGCGTATGGGTGTTTTTGTCGCCGCGGCGATCTGGCCGCTGCTGTGGTTCTACCAGGCCTTTTCGGATCTGCTCGGGCCGGATCCAGGCAAAGTGCTGGTCGATCGGTTAGGGCTAGGCGCGCTGGTGCTGCTGCTGGTCACCTTGAGCATGACGCCGGCACAGAAGCTGACCGGGTGGGCGGGATGGATTGCCGTCCGCAGGCAGCTGGGCCTTTGGTGCTTCGCCTATGTGGTTGTGCATTTGTTCAGCTATATGGCGTTCATCCTGGGGTTCGACTGGTCGCAGCTGGGGGGTGAGTTGCGCAAGCGTCCGTACGTCATCGTCGGAGCGCTGGCATTCCTGGGATTGCTGGCGCTAGCCGTCACCTCCAACCGTTACAGTCAGCGTCGGCTGGGTGTCCGTTGGAAGAAGCTGCATCGGTTGGTTTATCCGATCCTCGGGCTTGGGTTGCTGCATATGCTTTGGATCGTACGGGCGGACCTCAAGGAGTGGGCAGTCTATGCCTTTATAGGTGCCTCTCTATTGGTGCTGCGGATCCCTCCTGTGACGCGTCGGATCCCGCGGTTGATGGGGAAAAAGCGGATTCTGCAAGAAAAGTGAAATTAACGGTTGACGGTAGATTTCAGTTCTCTATAATTCGCCCCACTTCCGGCGCAGTCGAAACGGAAAACTCCTTGAAATTCAGCGAGTTATGAAGTTTTCGGCAGCGAGTCGCTTCAGTTCAGCGAAGCCCGGAGGGAGTCGAAGAGGGTGGTGCTGTTTGGCCCTTTCGGCGTTTCGATCCTCTCGGTCGAAAGCGGAGAAAAGAGGTGTTGACAGCAGCGTGCAACGCTGTAGAATTCGCCTCCCGCTGACGAGAGATCGAAAGCGCAAGTGGTTGAAGTTGAAAAAGAAATTTTGA